>JBJEWA010000110.1:0-95322 GCA_051884805.1 Kiritimatiellia bacterium
CTAAACGGCCAGGTTTCTCCGCCGCCACTGCCCACTTACTTCTTCAATCGACTCTCCCCCTTATCCCCCCCTGTCGCTGCCTAAGCTCAGCCGACCGCCGCTGATTTTTGATATAATACGGCGAAATGTCGACTGAGGCGAGGATTGTTGCTTTTGAGGGGGGACGCCTGCGTGCGCTGGCGTCTGGCGAATCGGGGCGCGAGGCGGTGCTGGCCTTGCCGCTGAACCGGCTCCTCGTCAGACTGGTGCGCGTGCCGGCCGGGGAGGATCCGGTCGAGACCGCGCTGCCCGTGCTCAAGGCGGCCAGCCCGTTTCCGGACGAAGCCCTGACCGTCAGCTGCGAGGCCGTGCGCGAAGACGAGTCCGGGAAGGTGATGATCGCCGCCGCCCTGCCGGAAAAAAGCGCCGCCGACGACATCGGCGAAGCGCTGGACGCCGCCAAGTTGAGCGTCGTGCGCATCGATTCGCTGGCGCTCGGGCAGCTGCGCGGCGTCTGGAGTGCGCTGGGCGAGTCGAATGAACGGCGGCTGGTATTGTTCAAATCCGTCGACTGCCTGTCGCTTTTCGTGCTGGACGGCGATCAGCCGTCGGCAATCCGTGCCGTCACTGATCTGGCGGATCTCCGTCGCGAGGTGACGCTCACCCTGCTGGCCGCCGAGGACTTCGGTGGTCCGCGGCAACTGGCCGAAATCGTCGTCGTTGAAAGCGGCGAGGCGGGCGAAGGCGAAGGGGGAGCGGGCGACAGGAGCGACCAGAGCGGCGAGAGTGACCAGAGCGGCGAGAGGAGTGACAGGAGCGGCGAGAGCGCTCTTGACCCTCACGCCGCTCCTGACCCTCTTGACCTCGCCCTCCTTGCCGCTTTCGCCCCGGTGCGCACGATTGCCGTCGGCGCGGATGCCGTGCTGGCGGGCGTCGCGGAACGCGCGGCGGACGCGACGACGCTGAATGCGCTGCCGGACAGCTGGCGCGAGATGTTGGAGGAGACGCGGTTCCGGTCGAAGCTCGTCACCTTCCTGTCGGTCGCCGGCGGCATCTGGCTGCTGGTGCTGGCCGTCCTCTTCGGCGTGCCGATGGGCTACGGGTTCATGACCGACCGCCAGAAGGACCAGTCGCGCCAGCACGCCCGCCAGTACCGTGCCGTCAAGGAGATGAAGGAGAAGGTTGACGTCGTGCGGAAATACTCCGACCACGCGCGGGGCGCCCTGGAGATCATGAAGGCCGTCTCCGACCGCCTGCCGGAGGGCGTGACGCTGTCGAGCTGGTCGTACCGGCGCGACGAGGGCGTGCGCGTGACGGGCGAAACCCCGGTCAAGGACGAGACGTATGCGCTCAAGGACACGCTGGAGGCGCTGGCGTCCGGCGAAGGCGAGGAGGCCGAGCCGATCTTCGGCCGCGTGGACCTGAGCGGCGTCAGCGCGGCCAAGGGCGGGTTCCGCTTTACGCTGGACTGCCTGTACGGGCGGGAAGAGGAGGAGTGATGGGCAAGAGCATGTGGGAGCGGGCCGTCATGGCCGTGCTGGGCGTGGTCGCCCTCTACGCGATTGCCGTCGGCATCTGGTTCTTTTCGGCCGAGTCGGCCTGGAAGAAGGCGGCGAAGGCCTACCAGCGGGCGAAAGACACCTACCGGCGGGAAGAGCAGCTGATCGGCGAGAAGCGCCGGTGGGAAGACGCCTACGAGGCCGAGAAGGCGGTCATGCCGACGTTCGAGGCCGGCAAGACGACGGAGACGACGTGGCAGCGCAAGCTCGACGAACTGGCCGAGAAGCACCACGTCTTCATCTCCAGCGCCGAACCCGGCAAGGAGAAGGAAGTCGGCGACGTGCTCGAACTGCCAATCGAGGTGAAGAGCTGGGAGGGCAGTCTGGAGGCGCTCGTCCGGCTCCTGCACGAGCTGGAGAACACTTCCGAGGGAATGTTTGACATCACGCAGCTGACGTTTCGCCCGAGTTCGAAGAAGGGCTATCTGCGCGGCAGCTTCACGCTGAACTGCGCGTACATGCGAGAGAAATGAGAGGGCAAAGCCATGAGTGATACGAGCGCGACGGAATTGACGCGAGCGACAGGAGTGACGGGGGCGGCGAGCTGCCGCTGGTCGCTCTCGTCGCTCAAGTCAAGGGCTTCTCTGACGCGAGCGACCGGAGAGACAAGAGCGACGAGCGGCCGCAGCGCTTTTCTGACGCGAGCGACACGAGCGACAGGAGAGACAAGCGGCCGCTGGTCGCTCTCGTCGCTCAAGTCAAGGGCTTCTATGACGCGAGCGACACGAGTGACCAGAGCGACGAGCGGCCGCAGCGCTTCTCTGACGCGAGCGACAGGAGTGACGGGAGCGGCGAGCGGCCGCAGCGCTTCTCTGACGCGAGCGACAGGAGCGACAGAAGAGACAAGCGGCCTCTGGTCGCTCTTGACCCTCAAGTCCCTCTTGACCCTCAAGTCCCTCCTGTCTCTCTCGCCGCTCCTGTCTCTCCTGCCCCTCCTGACGCTCCTGTCGCTGGTCGTCGCGACGGCGCTTCCGGCCCAGGCGCAGGGACTGCAGCGGAACAGCCTGCTGAATCGCCGGCTGACGCGTCCGACGACGCCGGCCGCCGCGCAGGCGGCGGCTCCGGCGGCGACTCCGGCGGCGGACGGAGCCGCGGATGCGACCGGTCCGGGCGGCCGTTCGATCGAGTTCAACGGGGCGCCGGTCGAGATGGTGTTCGTGGTCTACGGCAATCTCGTCGGCAAGACCGTGCTGAAGGATCCGCAGGTGCCGTCGGCGACGATAACGCTCCAGCCGCGCAAGGGGCAGGAGCTGACCGACGAGGACAAGATCGAGGCGATCGAGACCGTGCTGGAGATGAACGGCATCCACATGGAGAAGTACGGCGAGAAGTTCGTCCGGGCGATTCCGCGCAAGGACGTCCGCAAGGAGGGCATCCCGCTCATCATGGACCCCGAGACGAAGCTGGGCGAGTCGTCGCGGGTCGTCTCGCTGATGATCCCGTTCAAGAACATCTCGACGGAAGAGGCGCAGAAGGCGCTGGAGGGATTCAAGTCCAACAGCGGCATCCTGCTCGTCTTCGAGCGCACTAATTCGATCCTGGCGACCGACACCGAGCAGAACATCAACCGCATGCTGGAGATCGCGAAGGCGATTGACGTCGCCAGCCCCGTCGCCGAGGTGGTCGAATACATCCAGATCAAGCACGCGAACGCGAGCGAGGTGAAGCAGGTCATCGACTCGATCGTGCAGGAGTCGATGAAGGAGCAGGAGAAAAACGGCAAGGCGCCGCAGAACAGCGCCGCCGCGCGCACCCAGCCGGCGAATGCCGGCCCGGGGGCGCGTTCGCTGCTCCGCCGTCCGGGCGCGGAACCCCAGCCGGCGGCGCCCGTCAACAACGAGTCGCTGGTGATGACCGTCTCCGACGCCGACCGCGGCATGATCCGCGGCAAGGTCGTGACCATCGCCGACGAGCGCTCGAACAAGATCCTGATCATCACCAACGCGAGCAACATGAAGTTCTTCAAGGACGTCATCGCCGCGCTGGACGTCGAGACGACGCCGGACACGGCGGTGAAGGTCTACCGCCTGAAGTACGCCGACGCCGAGGACGTCAGCGACATGATCAACGACCTGATCGGCAACTCCTCGTCGTCGAAGAACTCCGGCAAGGCCAATCAGAACCAGAACGCGAAGCAGGGGACGAGCGGCAGCGTGACGCGCAACACGACCACGCCGCAGGCCGCCGCCAAACGGCCCGCCAACCAGCGTTCGGGCGAGGCCAAGGCGGGCGAGCTCAACAAGGACAACACGACCGTGCTCGCCGACAAGCGCATCAACGGCATCGTGGTGATGACCAACCGGGAACTCATCCCCACCATCGAGCAGATCATCGAGTCGATGGACGTCAAGCTCTCCCAGGTGCTGATCGAGACGGTCATCATCGAAGTCGGCCTCGGCGACGGCATCGAAACGGGCATGGACTGGGTCCAGCACGGGCGGCAGCGGGTCGCGACCGACAAGACGGACGCTCTGGGGCAGCGGTTGGCCTATCGCCAGCGGACGTACACGGAAACGGACGATGAGGGGAAGACGGTGAAGACATGGACGCAGCTCGACGACGTTTTGGTTCCTCAGTGGTATAGCAAGAGCGAGACGTCGGGCAACGTCACCTTGACCGAATCGGCGAGCGATGTCATTGCTCAGACCACTCGGGTGGCGACCGACGGGCTGCTCAACTACTATTCCGGCGGCACGGCGACGGCAATCGGCGGCGGCCAGAGCGGCGAGGCGGCCTACAACATCGTCCGGGGCGTGTCCTCGAACGTCTTCGGCAAGGCATTTAACTTCGTCTTCAGCTCCGACGAGCTCGGCCTGACGGCGATCCTTCAGGCGACGAAGACCGACAGCCGTTCGAAATACATTGCCTCGCCGGTCATCATGACGCTTGACAACAAGGAGGCCGTGATCAATGCGACGGCGATGCACTACCTGCTCAAGGGCTTCACCTCCTCCGGCAACTCCTATTCGACGATTGCCGTGCCGGACTATGAGCAGAAGGAACTCGGCATCGAGATCAAGGTGACGCCGAAGATCAATCCGAACGGCACGGTGATGCTGACGGTCGAGGAGAAGTATACGCAGCTCGGCCCGGATGAAGCCATCCAGTATTCGACGGGTACCGGCGGCGACGCCGGACTTAGGACCGTGAATGTGCCGACGACGGTGACGCGCGAGATGAGTTCCGACGTTCTGCTCGAGAACAACCAGACGGTCGTGTTCGGCGGCCTGACCGAAAGGACGGTGTCGGAATCCGATTCGGGGATACCGTTCCTGAAGGACATTCCGATCATTGGCAAGTGGCTGTTCGGGACGGTCAACCAGAGCGAGAACCGCACCGAACTGCTGGTGTTCATGACGCCGTACGTGCTTGATGACGCGCAGGCGGCCCAGGCCGAAGCGCTGCGCCGCAAGAAGACGCTGTCCGACGCCCGGGCGTGGGATGACAACGGCTGGTCGCTCTCCGAACTGGCCGATCCGGTCAGCAAGAAGGAGCAGATGCGCCGCCTGAAGGACGAGTGGAAGAAGCAGGACGAGGAGCGCCAGACGCGGCTGGAGATCGAAAAGGCGAAGCTGGAGCGCGCGAAGAAGCTGCAGTCGCTGTCGAAGGAGGAGCGCGATCTCTGGCTCAAGCTGCATAAGGAGGAGCTGGAGGAAGAGCAGCAGGAGGAGCTGGAGAGGCGGATGCTCGACAAGGAGAGCCAGGAAGAGCTGAAGAAGCTGGCCGCGCAGGTTCGCGAGCAGAAGCTGGCCGAGGCCAAGCAGGAGCTGGATGCGGCCGAGGCCGAAACGTCGGCGCAGAACGAGCGCGCCAAGCGCGACGCCGAGCAGCAGGGTGACGCGAAATGAGCGAGTTCGCCGACGCGAGGGACAGGAGCGACGCGAGCGACAGGAGGCCGCCGCAAGCCGCTTCTGACCCGCTCGGCCCTCGTGTCGCGCCGGTCAAAGGCTGCGCTGACGCGAGGGACAGGAGCGACAGGAGGCCGCCGCAAGCCGCTCTTGACCCGCTCGGCCCTCGTGTCGCGCCGGTCAAAGGCTGCGCCGACGCGAGGGACAGGAGCGACGCGAGGGACGCGAGGCCGCCGCAAGCCGCTTCTGACCCGCTCGACCCTCATGTCGCGCCGGTCAAAGGCTGCGCTGGCGCGAGGGACAGGGGCGACACGAGCGACAGGAGGCCGCCGCAAGCCGCTCTTGACCCGCTCGACCCTCGTGTCGCGCCGGGCAAAGGCTGCGCCGACGCGAGGGACAGGAGCGACGCGAGCGACCAGCGGCCGCCGCAAGCCGCTCTTGACCCGCTCGACCCTCGTGTCGCTCCGGGCAAAACGCGCATCATCGGAGTTTATGGCGGCTACCGGAAGACGTTCTCGTTTGGCTACGTCTGTCTCGTCTATCATGCGACGACGCTGTTCTGCCGGCGCAATTACGACTATAAGCGCGATCCGCTCGGGAAAACTTCCGGGCAGATGATCGGCGCCGCACGTTCGGCGCGGCAGAACATCGTCGAAGGCTCGTCGCGCGCAGGCACGTCGAAGGAGACGGAGCTTCGCCTATATGATGTGGCGCGTGGCTCGCTGGAGGAACTGGCGGGGGATTACGAGGCCTTCCTGATTGACCTCGGTCAGGCGCCCTGGTCGGAAACCGAGCCTTGCTACCGGGAACTGGCGTCGCTCGGGTTAGATCCGTTTACGGCCGAAGGCGATCTGCGCCATTGTCACGGCGAATACGTTCTCGCGATGCGGCGGCGCTTTGCGCGGTGGCTGGAGTCGGAGGATCCGGTCGTGGCGGCGAACTCGATGCTGGTGATCATCAATCGCGCGGCATCGCTTTTGCACCGGCAGATGACGGCTGTCGGCGAAAGCTTCATGGCCGAGGGCGGCTTTACCGAACGGCTTTCCCAAGCGCGGCTCGCGGCGCGAGACGCGAAAATCGCCGCCGAGGGCGCGCCGAAGTGTCCGGCGTGCGGTGGGCCGATGCGCAAGCAGGTCGCCCGCAAGGGACGCAACGCCGGCAATCCGTTTTGGAGTTGCTGCGACTATCCGAATTGTCAGGGCACGCGCCCATGGAGCGAGCGATGAGCAGTTGCCACGACAGGCGCGAGGCTGGCGCTGGGCTTCAACGACCAGAGCGACGCGAGGGTCGAGAGCGACAAGAGGCGCGGGGCTGCCGCGACGCGAGGCCTCTGGTCGCTCTCGCCGCTCTCGTCGCCGGCTCTGGTCGCTCTCGCCGCTCCTGTCGCTGCTGTCGCCCCGCGGCGGCTTCAACGACGCGAGCGACGCGAGGGTCAAGAGCGACAGGAGGCTGGGCTTCAACGGCGCGAGGCCTCTGGTCGCTCCCGTCGCTCTCGTCGCTGTCTCTGGTCGCTCTCGCCGCTCCTGTCGCTCCTGTCGCCCCGCGGGGCTTCAACGACGCGAGCGACGCGAGGGTCGAGAGCGACAAGAGGCGCGAGGCTTCAACGACCAGAGCGACGCGAGGGTCGAGAGCGACCAGAGGCGCGGGGCTTCAACGACAAGAGCGAGGCCTCTGGTCGCTCCCGTCGCTCCTGTCCCTCCTGTCATCGGTAAAAAATCATGAATAACAAACTAATTCCCATCATCGTGGTTTCGCTGGCGGTCGTCGTTGCGGCGGTGGCGGCTGTTGTCGTCAACATCCAGCGCGCCGATGCGGCCCGGTCGGCGGCCGAGGCGGCGTCCGCCGCCGCCGACGCCGAGGCGGCGACGGCGCGGCGCGAGCGGGCGCAGGCCGACGCCGAGGCCGAGAAACGGCGTGCCGCCGAGGCGAACGCCAAGGCGAAGGCCGACGAGCTGGCGGCGCAGAAGCTGGCGCGGGAAACGGCGGAACTCGAGGCGAAGGCCGCCGCCGACCGCAAGGCCGCCGCCGAGGCGCAGGCGAAAGCCGAGCAGGCGAAGGCCGAGACGGCGCGGGCGGCGCGGGACGAGGCGAAGGCCAAGTCGGAGGCGCTGAAGCTCGAACAGGCGAAGGCGAAGGAGGAAGCGGCGGCCGCCGCTTCCGCTGCCGAGGCCGAGGCGGCGAAGCTGGCGGCGGAGAAGCTGAAGGCCGACAAGATTCTCGCCGAGGCGAAGATTCTCGAACTGCGCAAGACGGACTACGAGACGCTGGAACGCGACCTGCTCGAATGGAAGCTCGAACTGGAGGAGCGCGAAAGGGCGCTCAAGCCCGAGAAGACGATTGCCGATCTCTCCTGGGCCGGCGGCATGGACGACATCGTCGTGGACGAGGACGGAACGGTCGCCCGGCTGAAGAAGCCCGCCTACGATCCCGAGCGGGACGCGACCCTGCCGCTGGAGACGCGCCGCCTGGCGCGGGCCGACCGCCTGGCGGCGGAAGGGTTCGCCGACGACATGGCGAAGACGCGGGCGGCGGTCGTCCGCCGGATGGAAAGGCTCTACGCCGAGGCGCTGCAGGACGGCCGGGTCGTGGACGCCGACTTCTACCGGAAGAGCATCCTGTCAATGTACCCCGACTGGACGTTTGCGGCGGCCGATCCGGCCGAAGCCGCCGGCGGGGAGAATGAGCATGGCGACAATGCCGGGAGCGTCCAGTGAAGCGCGGCAAGTATCTCGGCATCGACATCGGTTCGACGACCTTCAAGGCCGTGCTCCTTTCCTCGGAGGGAGAGGTCCTGCGCACGGTCTACAAGCGCACCCAGCCGATTGAGTCCGGCCAGATCTCCTGTACGGGCCAGTGCAGCGCCTGCGGGCGCTGCAGCGGCGGCGCGGTGAAACGGCTGGCGATTGAGTTCCTCAAGGTGGCGGGCGTGACCTTCGACGACGTGTCGGCGACGGTCGTCACGGGCAGCCAGATCGTCGAGGACACGAAGCGGTTCATTCCCTTCGATTTCCAGGTGAGCGAGGTGACGGCGCACGTGGCCGGCGCGAAGTTCCTGAATCCGGACGTCGATGCGATCATCGACTGCGGCGGACAGGACTCGAAGTGCATGGTCTACAATCCGCCCATGAACCTCTGGACGAGCATGATGAGCGGCGTCTGTGCCGCCGGTACGGGGAGCTTCCTCGATTCGGTGGCCCAGAAGCTCGGCGTCCGGGTCGAGGACGTCTCCGACAAGGTCAACTACGAGTCCAAGGCGGAGTTCAGTTCGGTCTGCGCCGTGCTGTCGGCCACCTCGATCAACAAGTTCAAGAACCGCGTGCCGCTTGGCGACCTGCTGGCGGGCGCCTGCAAGGCGCAGGCGCGGACGATCCTCAACTCCGTCGGGCAGCTGCTCCTGAACGCGCCGGGGCGCAAGATCCTCTTCCAGGGCGGCGTCGCCTTCAACAAGGCGGTCGCCTACTTCCTGAAGAAGCTGACGGGCAGCGAGATCATCATTCCGCAGTACCACGAGGTCATGGGCGCGCTCGGCGCGGCGGTCATCGCCCGCCAGCTGGATGGACTGAAGCAGGGCGAGAAGCTGGTGCTGCCGAAGGTCCAGTACGAGCCGACGCGCGGCAAGTCGGCGCTGCTGCGCATCAAGTCGACGAAGCGCGACTTCTTCTCGAAGGACCCGACGAAGCCGCTGGTCTGGCGCAATCTCTTCTTCCCGGCGGAGATCCTGAATGCGATGGACTGCCGCATCCGCACGCTGGAGACGTATGCGGCGCTGTTCGGCCGCCGGTCGAACTTCGTGAAGGAGACGCTGGGCAAGGCGGCGCAGAAGGGCTTTGACCAGCAGACCTGCTCGTTCCTGCGCATGCTGGAGGGCATGGAGCTTGACAAGCCGGACTTTGTCGTCTCGACCTCGCAGCCGTGTCAGCAGGCCGAGCGCATCTTCGCCGACCTGGTGCGCGAGTACGGGGTGCCGGACCGCCTCTATTCCCTCCAGACGCCGGTCAACGCCCAGGCGCGCAACGCGGTCGAGGCGATGGCCGACGGGCTGGCCGAGTCCGTCTCGCTGATGGAGAAGGCGTTCGGCCGCCGGCTCGATCCCGCGCGGCTGGAGGAGGCGTGCGTCCGCTCGAACGAGGCGGCGGCGCTGGCGAAGAAGTGCGCCGAGATCCGCTTCACCTCTCCGCCGGTCGTGCGCGGCAGCGAGGCGATCTACAACGCGGTCGTCTTCTCCCAGCTCTGGGGTACGCAGGAGCTGGTCGATATCCAGTCGGCCTATCTGGAGGAGCTGCAGCTGAAGAAGGCCTGGGCCGAGGAGCGCTATTCGATCGACGACACGCACCGGCTGCTCTGGCTGCACCTGCCGCCGTTCTACGACACGCGGCACCTCGACTACATCGAGACGACGTGTAACGCGCCGATTGTCTTTGAGGAGACGAACTTCGTCGGCTGGGAGCCGCTGGACCCGAAGGACCCCTACCGGTCGCTCGCCCGCAAGCTGCTGCAGTCCGGCTTTCTCGATCCGGCCCAGCGCGTCGAGTACGTGCGGCGGGCCGTGCCGGCCGGCAAGTTCAACGGCGTCATCCTCTACACGCACGGCTTCGGCCGCTGCTCGCTCGCCGACCGCGCGTTCTCGAAGCTGCTGCGCGAGACGCTGGACGGAATCGGCACGCCGCTCCTGGCGCTGGAGGGCGACTGCATCGACGCATCCATCGACCCGTGCTCGACGGTGACGAAGATCGCCTCGTTCGTCGAGGCGCTGAACCTCAGCCGCTACGGCAACATCTTCGGCCGCATCTGCTGACGGGGGCTTTCGTGGAGCGGCTCGACAGGCGGATTCTGGCGCTTTATCCCGATTTTTCGCGGTCGCGGATCGAAGGCCTGATCAAGGCCGGGTTCGTGACCGTCAACGGCGCGGTCGCCGGGAAAGCGGGCATGAAGGTGGCGGACGGCGATGTGATTGCCGTCGAGATTCCGCCGCCGGTGCCGGCCGTGCCCGAGCCGGAGGACCTTCCGCTCGATGTCATCTTCGAGGATGCGGACCTGCTGGTCGTCAACAAGTCGCCGGGCATGGTCGTTCATCCGGCGCCCGGGCATTTCACCGGCACGCTTGTCAACGCGCTGCTGCACCGCTGCCCCGACCTGTCCGGCATCGGCGGGGTGGCGCGTCCGGGGATCGTCCATCGGCTGGACCAGGATACGTCGGGCCTCATCGTCGTCGCCAAGTCTCAGGCCGCCATGAACGGACTGGTCAGGGCGTTTGCCAGCCACCGGGACGTCGAGAAGACCTATCTGGCGATCTGTCACGGGCGGCCGCAGCTGATGGCGGGGCGGATCGAGAACCTGATCGGTCGCCATCCGGTTGACCGCAAGCGCATGGCCGTGGTCGAGAAGAACGGCAAACTCGCCATCACGAACTGGCGGGTGGTGACGCGAGCGGGAGGCGACGAGAGGGCTTGGGAAGGCGAGGTCAGGAGCGACAGGAGCGGCGAGAGCGACGAGAGGCTTGGGGAGGTCAGGAGAGACGCGAGGGGCGAGGTCAGGAGAGACAAGAGCGACAAGAGGCTTGGGGAAGGCGAGGTCAGGAGGGACCAGAGGGGCGAGAGCGACGGGAGGCTTGGGGAAGGCGAGGTCAGGAGCGACGCGAGGGGCGAGAGCGACGGGAGGCTTGGGGAAGACAGGAGCGACAGGAGGGGCGAGAGCGGCGAGAGGGCGCTTGTCACTCTTGACCCTCATGTCACTCTTGACCTCATAACGCCTCTTGACCCTCATGTCGCTCCTGTCCCTCCTGTCGCCCCTGCTGCCCCCGCCCCCGCTGCCCCCGCCCCCTCTGCCCGGCGGGGCGCTCGCCCCTTGACCTCGCTGGTCGAGTGCCGCATCGAGACGGGGCGCACGCACCAGATTCGCGTGCACATGGCCGCGCTCGGCTGCCCGGTCGTCGGCGACAGGACCTACGGCAAGCCGGCGCTGGACAAGCGGCTGTCGCCCGTGCCTGCGCGACAGCTGCTGCACGCCTGGAAACTGCGGCTGTGGCATCCGGTAAAAGGCGTTGAAATGCGCTTCGAGGCTCCGCTTCCGGCCGATTTCCGGGCTTATCTCGCGAATTGACGAACAGTCTCCGTTTTTTGATATAATACCTGCCCGGTATGAAGCGCTCTGACATTGATAAAGTGCTGATCATCGGATCAGGCCCGATTGTGATCGGGCAGGCATGTGAGTTCGACTACTCCGGAACGCAGGCGTGCAAGGCGCTTAGGGCGTGCGGATACAAGGTGGTGTTGGTCAATTCCAATCCGGCCACCATCATGACCGACCCGGTGATGGCGGATGCGACGTACGTCGAACCGCTGAACGAGGTGCGGCTTGAGCAGATCATCGCGAAAGAGAGGCCCGATGCCATTCTTCCAAACCTGGGAGGGCAGACGGGCCTCAATCTTTCCATGGCGCTGGCGAAGAAGGGCGTGCTCGACAAGTACGGCGTGAAGGTCATCGGCGTCAATCTCGACGCGATCGAGCGCGGCGAGGACCGCGAGGTCTTCAAGGAGACGATGGCGAAGCTCGGCATCGAGACGCCGAAGTCGGGCATCGTCCATTCAGTCGAGGAGGCGGTCGGGTTGGTCGAGCGGGAGATCGGCTATCCGGTCGTGGTGCGTCCGGCCTACACGATGGGCGGTTCGGGCGGCGGCTTCTGCTATAACGTCGAGGAGCTCAGGACGATTTGCGCGCGCGGCCTTGACGCCTCGCTTACCCGCCAGTGCCTCATCGAGGAGTCGATTCTCGACTGGGAGGAGCTGGAGGTCGAGGTGGTGCGCGACGCGAAGAACCAGATGATCTCGGTGTGCTTCATCGAGAACATCGACGCGGTCGGCGTCCACACCGGCGACAGCTATTGTGCCGCGCCGTTCCTCACGATCTCCAAGGAGCTGGAGGAGCGGCTGCAGCGGGACGCGTTCAAGATCGTCGAGGCGATTGGCGTCATCGGCGGCTGCAACGTGCAGTGGGCGCACGATCCGAAGACGGGCCGGGTGGTGATCATCGAGATCAACCCGCGCACCTCGCGCTCGTCGGCCCTCGCCTCGAAGGCGACCGGCTTCCCGATCGCGCTCGTCTCGGCGAAGCTCGCTGCGGGCATGACGCTCGACGAGATGCCCTACTGGCGCGACGGAACGCTGGAGAAGTACACGCCGAGCGGCGACTACGTCGTGCTGAAGTTCGCGCGCTGGGCGTTCGAGAAGTTCCGCGCCGTCGAGGACCGGCTCGGCACGCAGATGAAGGCCGTCGGCGAGGTCATGTCCATCGGCAAGACCTACAAGGAGACGTTCCAGAAGGCGATTCGCGCGCTGGAGCGCGGGCGCGCCGGCCTCGGCTTCGTGAAGGATTTCCACGAACTCTCGCTCGACGAGCTGCTGAAGCTGCTCGCCGTGCCGAATTCGGAGCGCCACTTCCAGATGTACGAGGCGCTCCGCAAGGGCGCGACGAACGACCAGATCTTCGTGCGGACCGGCGTCAAGGGCTACTTCGTCGACCAGATGCGCGAACTCGTGCAGGAAGAGGAGCGGATCCTCATGCACCGGGGCGGCTTCCTGCCGGACGAGATGCTCGTGCAGGCGAAGAAGGACGGCTTCAGCGACAAGTACCTGGCGCAGCTGCTCGGCGTGCCGGAGAAGGACATCCGCGCCCAGCGCACGGCGCTCGGCTGCGTCGAGACCTGGCACAAGGTGCCGGTGAGCGGCGTCGAGAACCAGGCCTACTACTACTCGTCCTACAACGGGACGGAGAGCGAGGTGCCGGTCAGCGACAACAAGAAGAAGGTGATGATCCTCGGCGGCGGGCCGAACCGCATCGGCCAGGGCATCGAGTTCGACTACTGCTGCTGCCATGCCGCGATGGCGATGCGCGAGATGGGGTACGAGACGATCATCGTCAACTGCAACCCCGAGACGGTTTCGACCGACTACGACACGTCCGACAAGCTCTATTTCGAGCCGGTGACGGTCGAGGACGTGCTGCAGATCTACGAGGCCGAGAAGCCGGAGGGGATCATCGTCCAGTTCGGCGGCCAGACGCCGCTCAACATCGCGCGCGGGCTGCAGGAGGCAGGCTGCCGGATCCTCGGCACGCCGGTGGACTCCATCGACGCCGCGGAAGACCGCGACCGCTTCCATTCCATCATGGACCGGCTCGGCATCCCGATGCCGGAGTCGATGACGGCGAGCGACATCGACGGCGCGGTCGCGTGCGCGGAGCAGCTCGGCTATCCGCTCATCATCCGCCCGAGCTTCGTCCTCGGCGGCCGCGGCATGGAGGTCATCTACGACGAGATCATGCTGCGGGAGTACGTGGCGAAGGCCGTGGGCGTGACCCCCGACCGTCCGCTCTATCTCGACCGCTTCCTCTGCCATGCGCTTGAATGCGAGGCCGACGCGCTGTCGGACGGCAAGGACATCTTCATTCCGGCGATCATGCAGCACGTCGAGCTGGCGGGCATCCATTCCGGCGACTCCGCGTGCGTGCTGCCGCCAGTGTCGATCAGCGCGGAAAACCAGGCGACGATTCTGGACTACACGCGCCGGATCGCGGGCGAACTCGGGGTCGTCGGGCTCATGAACATGCAGTTCGCGATCGAGAACGAGAAGGTCTACGTCATCGAGGCGAACCCGCGCGCGTCGCGCACCGTTCCGCTGGTGTCGAAGGTCGGCGGCGTGCAGATGGCGGGCATCGCCACCCACCTCATGCTCGGCGACACGGTGAAGACGATGGGGCTCGACAAGAAGCACGTCGTCCCGTACTTCGGCGTCAAGGAGGCCGTGATGCCGTTCGAGAAGTTCCCGGAGGTGGACCCCGTCCTCGGGCCGGAGATGCGTTCGACGGGCGAAGTCCTCGGCCTGGCCGACACCTTCGGCCTCGCGTACTACAAGTCGCAGGAGGCGGCGGGGCTGCCGCTCCCGACCGAGGCGGGCAAGCTGCTCGTCTCCCTCTCGGAGAAGCAGGAGGACGCGATCGCCGCAGTCAGGAAGTTCGTCGAACTCGGCTTCGAGGTCGTCGCGACCGAGGGCACGGCGAAGTTCCTCACCGAGCGCGGCGTCGCGGCGACCGTCGTCGCCAAGATCGGCGAGGGGCGGCCCGACGTGCTGGACGCGATCAAGAACCGCGAGGTCAAGATCATCATCAACACGCCGTCCGGCCGTCGCGACGCCCGTGCGGACGACTGCCGCATCCGTCAGGCTGCGATCAAGTACAAGGTCCCGTACCTGACGACGCTGGCGGCGGCTTCCGCCGCGAGCGAGGGCATCGCCGCCGCGATGAGCGGCAAGGGCGAGGTCCGTTCGCTCCAGAGCTACCACGCCGCCATCGCCTGACCGGCGGCGCGGTCGCGGTCCGGCTTGCGCCGTCCGAGCGGCTTGGCCAGCTGAGTACCCGCAGCGCCGCCGCCATCGCCTGACCGGCGGGCGGCGCGGTCGCGGCCCGGCTTGCGCCGTCCGAGCGGCTTGGCCAGCTGAGTACCCGCAGCGCCCTCGCTGCGGGGCGTGGTAACCGCCAACGGGGGTGCGCCGGGTCCGGCCCCGGCGTGAGGTCACGCCGGGTACTATGCAGGACGGCTTCCGAGGGAGCCTTCAGGCAAGCGGTGCGTCAGCCGCAGCGGTAGCGGAGTCCCTTGGCCAACCATCGGGGTGGCTACACCCCGCCGTTCAGTGACCCATTACCGCACGGTAGGCTTTTCCTCCAGTTGGGTAGTTGCAGTCCGGCTTCGGGTTTGGTAGGATTGAACCCGTGAAGACGGAAAAGCTCGCGGTGGCCGCGCTGGCGGCCGGGTATCTGTTCGTGTCCGCTGCCGACGACCGGGGGCTGCCCGTGTTCGGCGACTCCTTCGACGCGGTCGGCACCTTCGCCGAGAACTGGGTGGCGAAGAACTGTATGCCGACCGGCGGCGTCGTCCGGATCCAGAACGGCGGCAGAATGCGCATGCGCCGCGCGACGCCGCTCGAGTTCGTCGCCGAGCTGGACGCGACGGTGACGGTCGCGAAGAGCCAGGAGCGGCGCGGTCAGAACTGGGGCGGCTTCTCCATCGAGGGCTTCCACTTCGAGGTGCAGCCGAGCGGGTACGGCTTCTGCGTGTGGCGCCTGCCCGAGGATCGGCATTCGAGCGGCAAGTACGCGAAGATTCCCGATTTCACGCCCGGCCGGAGCGTCCGTCTGCGTCTCGTGCGCAAGGCGGTGCCGGGCGGCGTCAAGTACACCTACCACCTGAACGGCGCTCTGGCGGGCGAGTTCATCTCGCCGGTGCCCAAGCCGGAGAAGGTCGTGAACGGCGTCGAGGAGTATTCCCCGCTCAGCATCGGCGCAACCTGCGTCGACATCGTCGCCGACAACTTCCTCCTCTCCACCGTACGCCATGACGACGATTCGCCGAACATGGTCTTCAACTCGGGCTTCGAGCACGGCGAGGACGGCGTGCCGACCTACTACGGGCTCTACGGCGCCTTCAACTACGCCGAGCGTCCCGCCGGCGAATACGAGACGCGCTACCTGCAGCGCTTCGCCCAGGACGCGACCGAGCGGCACTCCGGCAAATACTCGCTGCGCGTCGCCGTCAACAACGCGTCTTCGGATCTCGTGATCGCGCCGTGGCAGACGGGTACGGTGAAGGGGCGTCCTGGCGTCTTCTCCGTCTGGATGAAGGCGTCGACAAACGGGCTGCCGGTCGAGATTGCGTTTTCGTCGAAGGGGGATGACGGCCGCAAGGTCGTGCAGGTGACGACGGAATGGGCGCGCTACGAGGTGACGCGCATGGAGCTCTCCGGCAAGGGCGTCTACTCGCCGGTGCGCATTCGGCCGCTCAGACCGCGCCAGCAGGACGCGGTGCTCTGGCTCGACGACCTGCAGGCCGAGATCGTCGCGCTGTCGCCGGAAGGCAAGTTCGATCCGGCGCAGACGTATGCGACGCCCTATAAGCCGAGCGAACTCGACCGGGACCGCTTAGGCGCGAAGCCCGTGCCCGAGCCGCCCGCGACGCTCGTCGCGAAGAAGCTCCCGCAGGGCGTGAAGCCGACGGCCGACCTCGATGCGTGGAAGCGGTACGCCTTCGCGGTGACCGACTTCTGGATGGACGCGAAGACGCCGCGGATCCCGACTGCGGCCTATCTCGCGTGCGACGACGACCACCTCTATCTCGGCTTCCGCAACTTCCGCGAGAATCCCGCCTCGCTGACGCGCGCCCGCCAGCCGCACGATGCGATGATCGACCGTTTCGACGGGCTTGAACTCTTCTTCAAGCCGGATCCGGACGCGGGGCACTATCATCTCATGGCGGCGGCGAACGGCGACCGCTTCGACTGCTTCGCGAACGACATCAAGTGGAACGGCGAGTGGACGACGTCCGCGCGCGAGAACCGGGACAAGGGGGCGGTCGACTACCTCGTCACGATTCCCTTCGCCGACTTTGCGCCGAACGGCTGCTCCGGACGCTGGCGCGTGAACCTCTGCCGCAACGACTGGTCGCGGCCGGGCGAGGCGGTGAACGCCTCGACGGCGAAGCACCGCAAGGTCAACTACCGGCTGGAGGACCGGTGGCCGTACATCGAGCTTCCCTCCGGCGTCGCGGCGAAGTGGACGGGGAAAGCCGTCCGCCGCGCCGCGTCCGGTGCGGATGCCGTGCTCGGGCGCCTCGACTTCTACATGAACGAGCCGGAGGCCGCCTGGCGCGTCACCGGCGCGGACGGGCGGGTTGCCGTCGTGACGAAGCCGCTGGCCGAGATTCCGCTGGGAACGAACGCGGTCGTTTTCACGGCGAACGGCAAGACCTACTCCGACACGGTCGTGAAGCTGCCCTTCCGGCGGGGCGCGACGCAGGTGAACCGGTGGGTGCGCTGCGTCGTCAAGGACGGCGAGAAGGTGCTGTTCACCGGTCCCGGCATCGGCTCCACCGGATTCCTCGGTCGGAGGCCGGGCAAGCGGAAGTACGAGACGCTGATGGACATCGTCGCGCTGGGCGGTTTCGGACATTGCCTGGGCAACGTCCAGCCGCACGGTCCGCTTGTGGACGAGCTGCGCATGCTGCTGGACGTCGTCCGTTCGCACCACATCCGCTACGCGAACTGGTGCGACTACGGCATGGCGCTCTGGGAGGGCTATCCGGCCGACCGGAAGCGGGACCCGAGCGCCACGGTGAAGCCCGCCGAGGTGGTGGCGCTGCTGCGTCCCTACGAGGACATCATCGTCACCAACCTTGCGATCGACGAGCCCGAGCTCTACAACACGAGCGAGTGGACCCGCAGCTGGCTCGAGTACGTAAAGTCGTTCTATCCCTACCTGCCCGTCCAGATGAACAACTCCGTGCTGGGCATTCCGAGCCGGTTCGCGGACCTCAAGACCGACATTCTGATGCTCGACGACTACCTGACGAACCAGGAGGGCAGGACGGTTGAGTCGGTCGTCCGGCAGGTCGACGTGATGCAGGCGGTGCCAGGCGGCAAGCCCTGCTGGTTCTTCATCGTCGCGAACAACCCGACGCTGCATTACCGGCTCCCGACCTATGCCGAGCAGCTCGCCCAGAGCTGGGGCTGCATCTGCGCCGGCTGTTCGGGGCTCGCGTGGTACTGGGAGCTGCCGGTCGCGGAGGGCAGCTGGCGGGCGATGAAGCAGGTCAACCGCGAGGCGCAGGCGCTCAAGGAAGTCATCCTCTCCGAGGAGCTCTGCGACGCGGCGAAGGCCGACCAGCCCAAGTCGAAGCTCCGCCACCTGACGCGCACCCTGAACGGAGAGTGGTACGTCCTTTCCTGCAACCTCGACGCCGCGCCGCTGTCGGCCTCGTTCGCGTTGCCGGCGGCCGCGCCGAAGGACGGCACGGTCGAAGTGCTCTTCGAGCACCGGACGCTGCCCTTGAAGGACGGCGCCTTCCGCGACGACTACGCGGGGCACTCGCGTCACCTCTACAAGCTCCGGCCGGCGACCGGGGCGGCGGAGCCGGGACGCTAACGCGACCCTAACGTACTTTTATTCCAATCGCAATCCGAATCTGACGGCGGGCTAACGCAAGCGGTGCATAATAATCGGCGGAATTTCTACTGGGGAACGGAGGCTTGCGCTTTCTGCCGGATTATGGGATAATGGCATAGGCGTAGGCGCTGACACGAGGAGAAGACCGGAATGAAAAAGTTTGGCGCGTTGCTGGTTGCGGCCTTTGCGGCTGTTGCAGGGTTTCCGTATGTGTCGGAAACCCTGCCCAATGGCGATACGCTCCTCAAGTTCACCACGGTCGGCGACGAGGTCTGGACGCCGATACGCGATTACGAGCGCGTGACGGTGCTCATTGTCGGCGGCGGTGGCGGCGGCGGCTACGGTTGCGCGGCCGGTGGTGGCGGCGGCGGCGAGGTCGTCGTCCTTTCCAACCAGACCTGTCTGGCCGGAAAGGAGTATGCGGCGGTGAACGGCGACTATACGTTGAGGCGCAGGAGTCCGTGCCGCGACCAGGGCCTCCGGCTCGGCTGGATGACCGAAGCGGCGACCGACCTCGCCGGGAATCCGCGCGTCCTGAAGGACGGCAAGCCTGCGGTTGACGCGCTCCCCGACCTCGGCTGCTACGAGAACTGCATGGCCGTGCCGGGGGCGTGGCTCCTCCTGCGGTGAGCCGGCAGGCCCATTTCGTTGTGTTGCGTCGGCAAGTCATGTACGGAAAACCAAAGACAGTCATCATGATGAAGCGTCTGGCATTGGCGGGGTTGGCGGCGGCAGGTGCGGCGGTTGCCTGCGCGAACGAAACCAGGGTGCTTGCGAACGGCGAGATCGTCGAGATTTTCGACACGGTCGGGGATTTCGCCTGGACGGCGCCGTTCGATGCGAACGTCGAACTGCTCGTAGTGGGCGGCGGCGGTGGCGGCGGCTGCGGCGGTGGCGGCGGCGGTGGCGGCGGCGGGCAGGTCTATCACACGACGGCCTTTCCCGTGCGGCAGGGCACGACGTATTTCGGCTCGGTCGGCGAAGGCGGCCGGGGCGGAACGAACGGCGGCGCCTCGGTCGGCCGCTGGCAGGGCGCCAACGGCGAGGATTCGGTCTTCGCCTCCATCACCTGCCCTGGCGGCGGCGGTGGCGGCGGTCATGCCGGGTCCGCCGTCATGACCGGCGTCGCCGGCGGCAACTCGGGCGGCGCGTCGTCGCCCGGCGGCACGAAGACTTCGCCCGACGCGACCGGCACGGACGATGCGGCAAACGGCTGGTACGGCGGGCACAAGGGTGGCGATTCCGTTCGTCTGGCTTATGCCGGCGGCGGTGGCGGCGCGATGGGCGAGGGCGGCTATGGCTTTGCGGACGCGGAGGGCCTCAACCATTCCGGCAACGGCGCCGACGGCTTCGAGTGCGCCATCACCGGCACGGCGGCCTTCTACGGCTGCGGTGGCGGCGGCGGCTGCAACGGCGACATCACCTCGCCCTATGCGCTGACGATCGCCGGCGGCGATGCGGGCAGCGGCAACGCCTCGGGCGGCGCCGGCGCGAAGGAGCACCGGGCGGCGGGTTCCGCCGCGACGGACGGCACCGGGTCGGGCGGCGGTGGCGGCGGCTGGCTGATGTCGTCGCCGACGGAAGGCGGCAAGGGCGGCAGCGGCATCGTCGTCATCCGCTATGTCGCGACGGGGCCAGTCGTCAGGCTGACGGCCTACGACGGCTTTGCCGACGGGCAGGCGCACAGCGTGGCGGTCGAAGTCCTTTGGCCGGCTTCGGGAGCGCAGGTCGAGCATTCGACGGACGGCGAGACTTGGGGCGAACGCCCCGCGGCGTTCGCCACCTTCGGCAATCACGCCGGCTGGGTGCGCGTGACGGCGCCGGGAACGGAACTCGAGCCGTGCGTGCTGACGTATTCGATTCGCATCAAGGACCCGTCCGCCGAAAACGACGGCACCTTCCGCTTCGTGGCGCCCGCAGGCGAGTCGACGCCGGAGGCGCCGTATGCGACCTGGGCGACCGCCGCGAACGACCTGGCGACGGCGCTGGCCGCCGCGGACGCCGCCGGCGATACCGTCCTCGTCGCGCCCGGCACGTATGCGCCGGACGCGGCGCTGCTCGTCCCCGCGGACGACGTCACCATCCGCAGCTGCCGTCCGGCGGACGGCGCGACGGACACGGCGAACACGATTCTCGACGGTTCGCGGCTGACCGGCGTCTCGCTGCTCGGGAACGACGCGAAGCTTCGCCCGGTCGTCGCGGGCCTGACCTTCCGGAACTGCGCGACTGGTGCGGAGAAGGGCGGCGCGATCAACTTCAGCTCGGCCGGCGCCTACCGGATCCGCGACTGCGTCTTCGCGGACAACACCGTGACCGCGTCGGGCGGCGCGATCTGCAGCACCAGTTCGAACGGGGGCCTGATCTCCGGCTGCGTGTTCTGCGGCAATTCCGCGACGAACACGGCCAACGACGCGAGCGGTGGCGGTGCGCTTTTCGCGTCGCAGAGCGCAAGCTCGTCGTCGAACTTCATCACGCTCCAGAACTGCACGTTCTCCAACAACTTCGCCGCCGGCGCCGGGCCGTACGGCGGCGCCGTCCAGGCCAGGCATTGCATCCGCATCTTCGACTGCCTCTTTGCGACGAACGGCCTGACGGTCCGGGCCAACACCGGACACGGCGGGTCGGCGAACGTCGGGCAGTATTCGCTCGTTTCCAACACGACGTTTGTCGGCTGGCACAGCGCCACCTACGGCGTGGTGCTGCGGGTGGGCGAAATGAGCCATGTCGTCGACTGCCGTTTCGAGCGCCTGTGGGGGTCGGGGTCCTACGGCGTCGTCCACCTGGGCGCGAAGACGGTCGCCGAGCGCTGCCGCTTCACGGGCTGCGAGCGCTTTGACATGTTCATGACCGAGGCTTCGGGTTCGGTGGTCCGCAACTGCCTGATGGGCGGCTGCACGGGCGGCAACTTCCTGCGCGCACACGGCAAGGCGACGCTGCGCAGCGAGCACTGCACCTTTGCCGGCAACGCCAGCGGCTGCCGGATCTTCAACAATTCGGGCAGCGGCACGACCAACGTCGTCGTCAACTGCATTTACGTGGGCAATGGCGGTCCGGGCAATTCCGCGAGCCATACCTGCTTCGTCACCAATTCGGCCGTTTCCCTGGCGCCGGCGGGGACGGCGGACAGCGGCGTCATCGTGACCACCGATCCCGGATTCCGCTCGGTGGCGCGCCAGGACTACCGGCTGAAGGCCGATTCCGTCGGCGTGGACGCTGGTCTGGCGCTCGACTGGTCGGCGCAGGGCCGCGACCTGGTGCACGACGCGCGGTGGACGGGGGCGGCGCCGGACCTCGGCTGCTATGTGAACGCCAGCCCGGCGAGACCGATCCGTTCTACGGCGTCAGGGTCGTCGCGACGGAGGCCGAGAAGGCGGGCGAATGGGCGGATGCGACGACGGACGTCGCCGCGGCGATCGCGTCCTGCCTCGACGGCGAGACGGTGCTCTTCAAGTCCGGGACCTATGCGCTGACGGCGCCGCTCGCGCTCGACGACCGCTCGCTGCTGCTGCGGGCGGACGTCCCCGGCGCGGTCGTCTTCGACGCCCGGGACGCCGGACGTTGCGTGGACGCGACGCTTGCGGGCGGCAACCTCACGCTGACCCTCGACGGGTTCGTCTTCCGGAACGGCTTCTCGGGGCTTGACTATTCGGACGCCAACCATCAGGCCTGCGGCGGCGGGCTCTATCTCAAGTGCCCGGACCAGACGAGCCGCATCGTCTGCCGGAACTGTCGCGTCGAGCGCTGCCGCACGGTCTACGACTGGTCGAACGGGCTGTCGCAGAATTATGCCCGCGGCGCCGGCGCGTACGCCTACGGCAGCTGCACCTTCGAGAACTGCACCTTCGACTCGTGCGTGGCGACGAACGGCATTGGCGGCGGCGTCTGCACCGGCGCCGGCATCACGACGTCGGAACGGGGCTTGGGTCCAGTCTTCGCGGGCTGCACGATCACCAACTGCCAGTCCGTCGGAATGGGCGGCGTGAGCGGCCCCGGTGCGCATGCCGCGGGCATGCACAACGACAACCACTGCTGGATCGAGAACTGCGTGTTTGCCGACAACGCCGCGATCGTCACGAACGGTTCGGGCTATGCGGGCGGACTTCAGCTCGGCACCGGCGGGGTGGTCGTCAATTCGGCCTTTGTCGGCAACAAGACGGCCCATTACGGCGGCGCCGTCTATCTGCCCGTCGGCGGCATGATCTCGAACTGCACGTTCCGCGGGAACTCGGGCAACTTCGGTGCCCTTTTCGGCGGCTCCGAGACGACGAAGATCCGCAATTGCGCGTTCGTGGACGAAGGCAGCACGGTCTACTTCACGACCGGGGCCGCTCCGGAGTTCCGGAACTGTCTCTTTGCCAGCCCGGGTCGCGTGGCGTTGGCCCTGCATCAGAATGCGGGCGTCGCCCTCGCCGAGAACTGCACCTTCGCCGACTGCGGCACGGCGGTCTACCTCGGGTCGTCGGATCAGCGGGCCACGCTCGTCAACTGCCTTTTCGCGAACAACGCGGAGGACTTCGCCACGGCCAAGCTGACGTTTGCGGCGCCTCCCCTTGCGCTGACGAACTGCTTCTTCGCGGCGTATCCTGCGGTCGGCTACACCGCCGAGGGCTGCGTGCTCGGCGCCAACGCGCGTTTCCGCGCTGCGGCGCGCGGCGACTATTCGCTCCGGCACGGTTCGCGCTGCCGCGACCGGGCGAAGCTCCTGGACTGGATGACGTCCGCCGGCGCGATCGACCTCGCGGGCAATCCGCGGGTCGTGACCGAAGCCAAGCCGCTCGCGGAGAATCCCGCCGCCCTGCCCGACATCGGCTGCTACGAGAACCTCGACGTCGCTCAGGGCTTCCTGCTGCTGGTGCGGTAGCCGTCCGCCGCCCGGGTAGTTGCCGCGTCGCGAGCCGATTCGGTATAATACGGCCATGCGATCGATTGCCTTCATGGCGGCGGCGCTGGCCTTGTCGGCCGCGGCTGCGCCGCAGGAACCGGCCGACCGGAACCTGGTCCCGAACGCCGGGTTCGAGCTCGGCGCGGTCGGCTGGCATGTGCGGACGACGCGGCAGCGGACGGATCCGTGGACGTGCGCGGCGGTTTCGTTTCCGGCGGAAGGGGCGTGGCGCGGGCGTTCGCTGCGGGTTGACGTGCCGGAACGGAGCAGCGTCCGCATCGCGTCCGAATGCCTTCGCCTCGAACCGGGCGTCACCTATTTCGTGAGCGCGCGCGTGAAGGCCGCGACGCCCGGCCGCACCAGTCTCGTGCTCGCCAGCCCCATGCTGAACCGCTGGTGGTCGGCGGGCACGAAGGGGACGGAGGTCTCGAACGCCTGGCAGCGCCTGTCGGGCGCGATCACGGTCGCCGAGGGGCATCACGAGGCGCTGCTGACCGTCGAGTGGAAGCAACCGGGCGCATTCTGGGTGGACGAGGTGCAGGTCTGCCGGGCGGCGAACGCCGGCTTCGCGCCGCGCGACCGGTTCGAGGCGGGCTTCGACCTGGACGACACCTATGGCTCGCCGGGTCCCCGCCGGCTGCGCTTCCGCGCGTTCCGCTGCGACGGGGACGGGGCGCGCGACATCGTGCTCCGGGCCGAGCATCCCGCGACCGGATGGCGGCAGACGCGGACGATGCGGATGAGTCTCGTGCGCGGCGTCGCGGCCGAGCAGGAGGTCGAGTTCGACTGCTCGCACTGCGGCGAACTGCTGCTTTCCTCCGACGTGCCCGGCGACGTCCCCGTCCGCTTCGCCGTCCTGCCGACAATCGCCGGACCGCTGCCGAAGCTCGGCGACGAGTTCTCGGTGGGCGTCAACGAGACGGGCGTCTTCCCGCCGATCGGCAGCTGGGAGCAGTGCTACCAGGGCGCCGGACGCAGCTTCGCCGAACACCTGGCGCTGCTGCGCGCGTGCGGCGTCCAGCACGTCCGCGCGTTCGGCGAGGACTACCTGCAGCTGCCGGTCTTCAATCCCGACCGCGGCGTCTACGACGATTCGCGCCTGCAGCCGTGGCTGGACGCGATGGAGGCGTCCGGCCTGCCGTTTTACCTCGTGCTCGGCTTCGACCTGCACCGCCGCAAGGATTACGCCGGCTGGAACCACTGGAGCGCCGCGCGCAAGAAGGCGTGGTACCTGTTTCGCGAGAGCCGGCCGACGGGGCGGGACAGCCCGACGTGGCCGGACCAGTGCATCGAGTGCCTGCCGGACGTCGCCGACGTCGCGGCGGTGTGCGGCGAGCTCGCGAAGCGGTGCCGGGGACGGGTGGCCTGGTACGAGCTGTTCAACGAGCCGAACCTGAGCCTGTGCGACCCGCAGGACTGCGTCCGCTACCAGCAGGCGGTCTGCGCGGCGATGAAGCGGGCCGATCCGGCCTGCCGCCTCGCCGGCGTCTGCACGACGCAGGACTTCGGGGTGACCGGCGCGGCGGACTTCGCCGGCGGCTGCTTCCGGAACGGCATCGCACCCTATCTGGACGCGCTCTCGTTCCATCCCTATTCGGCGGCGCTCGACAACGGCCTCCAGCCGGCGGCGCCATTCCTGCGCGCGCTGGGGGAGCTCGTGCGTCCGTATCCGCACGTCGCGCTCTGGAACACCGAGTGCTTCTATCTCCTCAATCGCCGCGACGTGTCCGTCTGGCGCAAGCGGGACCCGATGTTCCTCCGGCCGCAGAACCTCGTGCGGCGCGCGCTCATTGACCTCACGGAAGGCGTCCGGGTCTCCTCGTCGATTCACGTGATGCAGCTGTTCCGCCCCCACTTCGCCGAGCTGACGCAACATACGGGCGAGCACTCGGGCTATCGGCTGACGCCGACGGATGCGGCGGTGGGGCTTGCGGCGTTTGCGCGGCTGATGACGCGCGCGACGCCGGTCCGCTCGCTCGCGACCTCGCTGCCGGACGGCCTGTGCGGTTCGCTCTTCCGGCTGGCGGACGGGCGTCCCGCCGCCGTCCTGTGGGCATACGAGGACCGGCGCAAGTTCGTCGTGCGGACGGAGGGAGTCGCGTACGACATGTACGGAAACCGGTGCGGGCCGGAGGTCCTGATCGACGAGCGCCCCGTCTACCTCGTCGGCACGGGCGATCCGGAGCCGTTCTTCCGCTCGCTTGCGTTCCGGCACGAGCAGCCGGTCGTCGAAAACGGCCGTCGCCGCCTGGATGCGGACACTGTCGCGGTCGAGATCCTCGACCTGGTCGCGAAGACGGCCCGGACCGAGTTCCGCCGTCCGGTCGCGGGCGATCCGGAGCGCTTCGGGAAGACGCTGCGGTCGGGCGAGCGGGCTCAGGTCGGGCCGCTCGGCTTTTCGGTGTCGCTGGCGGAGGAGGGCGTCGTCGTCGAGGCGCACACGGTGGACACGAACCGGTTTGTCGGCACCTGGCAGCAGCCGTGGACGGGCGACACGATCGAGCTCTTCTTCGACGCGAATCCCCATTCCGGGTTCGACCGGACGCGCGATGCGCCGGGGACGTTCCGGCTGTTCGTGCTGCCGCCGACGCCCGATCCGGCGGATGCGCCGGGACATCGCGCGCGGGGCCTCGCGACGAACACGCGCAAGCTCGACGTCCGCGGCATTGCGCAGCGCATCGACGCGGACGAGCAGGGCTTCGGCTGCCGGCTGACGATCCCGTGGTCGTATTTTGGCGGCAAGCGGCTGGACGCGATCGGCTTCGACATCATCGCCGACGACTTCGATCCCGTGACCCGGCGGCGGACGGCGGCCCACGTCTGGAGCGGCGACGACGCCAACTACGAGTCGCGCTTCAAGTGGGGCCGCGTCCTCGCGGACCGGCAGCCCGGCGCGGGCGCAAAGGCGGCGGACTGGCCCGTGCTGAAGACGTATGCGGGGGCGGCGCTCCGGCAGGTGAAGTTGCCGCTCGGGGGCATCGGCACGGGGACGGTTTCGCTGTCGGGGCGCGGCGGGCTCGTCGACTGGGAGGTGCAGAACCGGCCGGCGAAGGGCTACACGCCCAGGAGTTCCCCCTGGGCGCCCAGCTTCAATCCGTCCTTCGTGCTGCGGACGGAGACGGCGGACGGCCGGCAGTCGGCGCGGCTCCTGGAAGGTCCGCTTTATCCGGACGAGTACGAGGGCGACATGGGCTGCCGCGCGCCGAATCAGGGGTTTCCGCGTTTCGCCAAGACGGTCTTCAAGGCGGCGTATCCGCTGGGAATCGTCGAGTTCGACGACCCGAAGGTGCCGCTTGCGGTGAAGCTGGAGGCGATGAATCCGCTGATTCCCGGGGACGCGGACGCCAGCGGCATCCCCGCCGTCCTCCTGCGGTGGCGGCTCCGGAATCCGACGGACCGCGCCGTGCGGGCCTCGATCGCGGCGACGGTGGTCAATTTCGCGGGGATCAGCCCGGGGCGCAACCCGCGCGCCGGGCTGGCGGACCTCCGGGAGCTGGTCTGCCGCACGAACGGGCTTGCCGGCGTGGTGCTGGCGGGCAAGAATCGGCAGAGCGCGGTGCATCCGTCGGATGGCGAATGCGCCATCTTCGCGCCCGAGGCGGCGGGGTCGGTGACGGTGGCGGCCGACCTCCGCGAGCCGGGCTGGGGCGTGGCGATGGACCGCGCCTGGTCGCGTCTGGTCGCGCGGGGCGACGTCGGCGACACGGCGCAGGACGACACGACGGCGACGCAGCCGACGCATCTCGCGCAGCTGTGCGTCGCGGTCGGGCTGAATCCCGGCGAGGAGAAGGAAGTGCCGTTTGTCCTCGCCTGGCGTTTCCCGAACCGCATGAAATGGCACTGGGACGAAGCGAATCCGCGGCCGGAGGACTGCGTCGGCAATTGGTATGCGACGCGCTATCCGACGGCGGCGTCCGCCGCCGTGCGCCTGTGGTCCGCGCTGCCGGCGCTGGAGGCCGGGACGGTCGCCTTCGTGAAGGCGGTGCTGGCGCGGGCGGCGCCCGACGTCGTGAAGGAAGCGGCGCTCTTCAACCTCTCGACCCTGCGCACCGAAACCTGCTTCCGGACGCCGGACGGGCATTTCTTCGGCTGGGAGGGCTGCGCGGACCGTTTCGGCAGCTGCTTCGGCAACTGCTCGCACGTGTGGGGCTACGAGCATTGCCTCGTCGATCTGTGGCCGGATCTCGCGCGCTCGATGCTCGACAACGCCTTCGGTCCGCAGCTCAAGCCGAACGGCCATATGCGCTTCCGCGTCCTGCTGCCGCTCGCGGCGAACACGAACGACCTCGGGGTCGCGTGCGCGGACGGGCAGATGCAGACGATCGTCAAGGCCTACGAGTACTGGCGGAAGTCCGGCGACGACGGCTGGCTGCGGCGCACGGGCCCGGCGATTCGCCGCGCGCTCGCCTTCGCCTGGATCGACGGCGGGTGGGACGCCGACCGCGACGGTGTGATGGAAGGCTGCCAGCACAACACGATGGACGTCGAGTACTACGGGCCGAATCCGCAGATGGAGTTCCTCTACCTTGCGGCGTTGAAGGCGTCCGCCGCGATGGCGGACGCCTGTGGCGAGACGGCCTTTGCCGCCGACTGCCGGGCGCTGGCGGCGCAGGGATCGGCGTGGACGGAGCGGAACCTCTTCAACGGCAGCTACTACGAACACCGCATCGTGCCGCCGCAGGGGAAGGTCGCGGACGGCCTGCGGCACCGCTCCATGGGCGCGAAAGACCTTGCCGACCCCGACTTCCAGCTCGGGGCGGGCTGTCTCGTCGATCAGCTCGTCGGCGACTACGCATCGCGGGCGGTCGGCCTCGGGCCGGTCGCCGACGAGGACCATGCGCGGACGACCCTCCGGACGATTCTCGGGCAATGCCGCCGGGCGCCGGACGACGAGTCGTTCAACCCGATGCGCTCCTACGCGCTCGCGGGCGAGACCTCGCTCCGGATGGCGTGGTATCCGCCCGGGCGTTTCCCGCGTTCGCCGTTCCCGTACTACCGGGAGACGATGACGGGCTTCGAGTACGTGGTCGCGGCGAATCTCGCCCAGCGCGGACAGTTCGCGGCGGCGGAGCGGGTGGTCCGCGACATCCGCGACCGTTACGACGGCCGCAAGCGCAACCCGTTCGACGAGGCCGAGTGCGGGCACCACTATGCCCGCGCCCTCGACGCCTGGAGCGTCCTGCAGGCCTGGCGGAAGTAGCGGTGCGCGCGCTCCGTCCCGCCGCCGGTCGGGTAGTTGCCGCGGTTGTCTCCATTTCGGTATAATCCCGGCATGCGCGCGAAGTCATTGTCGGTTTTCTGCCTGTTTCTCGCCGGAACGGCGCAGGCGTCGTTCATTTCGGTTCCAGGGGGGCGGAACGCGGCGTTCGAGACGGCGTGCTTCGTCCGGACGGTGACGAACCGCGCGGCGGTCGTGCGGGCGGTCTGGCGCACGACGGGGCTGGGCGTCTACGAGGCGTTCGTGAACGGTGCGCGGAGCGGGACGGACGTGCTCAAGCCCGGCTTCACCTCGCGCACGAAATGCCGGCAGGTGACGACCGAGGACGTGACGGCGCTCGTGAAGCGCGAGGCGGGGGCGGTCAACGTCCTCTCGGCCTGGGTGACCTCCGGCTGGTGGCGCGACGCCATCATGGCGACGCAGGACCGGACGAGCGCCTTCTGGGGCGAACTTGAACTCGCCTTTGCGGACGGCTCGTCCGCGACCGTCGTGACGGACGCCGCATGGCGCGCGGCATACGCGGGACCGGTGACGGAGGCGTCGATCTACACCGGCGAGGACTACGACGCGCGCGCGGACGTCGCCTGGATGACGACGGGCGCGGTCAGTTGGCCGGCCGCCGTCACCAACGGGGAGTTTCGCGGCGAACTGCGCCCGATGGGCAAGGCGCGGGTCGTAGCGCGCGAGGACCTGGCGCTCGCGCCGCAGCGGGCGTACGTCTGGCTGGGAACGCAGCACGAGGCGACGGACCGCTTCGGCGCGGTGTTCGTCCGCCGCGAATGTGCGGACGGGGAGGCCGTCTGGCTCAAGGGGTCCCCGGCGATGCGCGAAACGCTGGTCGTCGATTTCGGGCAGAACCACGCGGGCGTCCCCGAGTTCGAGTTCGAGGCGGAGCGCGGCGTGACGCTCACGTGCCTGCCGGGCGAGATGCTGAACGACGGCGAGGGCATCCGCAGCCGTGGCAACGACGGCCCGGGCGGATCGGTCTATCGTGCGAACGTCTGCCGTCAGGGCGGCGGGCGCATCGCCGAGATCCGCTATCGCTTCGCGGGCGGCGGTGTCGAGACGTACCGTCCGCGGTTCAGCTTCTTCGGCTACCGCTACCTGCAGCTTTCGGCGACGGGTCCGGTGAAGATTCGCCGCGTGCGCTCGATTCCGCTGTCGTCAATCGCGCAGGCGGACGAGACCCTGACCATCGAGACCGGCAATCCGGCGGTGAACCGCCTCGTCCGGAACGCCCGCTGGGGGATGCTCTCCAACTACCTCTCCGTTCCGACCGACTGTCCCCAGCGCAACGAGCGGCTGGGCTGGACGGCCGACACGCAGGTCTTTTCCGGCGCCGGGGCCTACCTTGCCGACACCTGCGGCTTCCTGCGCAAGTGGATGCGGGACGTCGCCGACTCGCAGCGGAAGGACGGCGCCATTCCCTCCGTCGCTCCGGAGGGGATGGGCGGCGGCTCGACCGGGCGCGTCGGCTGGGGCGACGCGGCGGTGATCGTGCCGTACCGGATGTGGCGGCACTTCGGACGCACGGCGATCGTCGAGGAGTCGTGGCCGATGATGGAACGCTATCTCCAGTGGGTGTCGGCCCGCGAATACCGGACGTTCGAGAACGAGGGCCAGTTCGCGGACTGGCTGTCCTTCGAGGACTACATGACGATTGACCTGCCGGCGGACTGGATGAATCAGCCCGAGATCAAGGCGAATGTCTTCGCCTACTGGAACTACCTCGGCGGCTGCTACTGGCTGTGGGACGCGCGGATGATGCGGGAGATGGCCGCCGCGATCGGGAAGGACGCGGCGAAGTACGCGGCGGAGGAGACGCGTGCGCTCGCGTACCTGCGCGGCAACTTCCTCGCCGACGGCGACCTGCTGCCGTTCATGCGCAAGATGCAGACGCCGCAGCTCTTTGCGATGAAGCTCGGGCTCTTCGCCGACGCGGCGAAGCGCCGAAACTGCCGCGACCGGCTGCTCAGGAACTTTGCGGACAACGGCAACCGGCTCAAGACCGGCTTTCTCGGCACCTCGATTCTGCTGGAGACGCTTTCGGAGGAGATGGACGCGCCCGAAATGGCGTACAGCCTCCTGCTGCAGCGCGACTTCCCGGGCTGGCTCTATTCTGTCGACCAGGGGGCGACGACGATCTGGGAGCGGTGGAACAGCTACACCCGGGAGCAGGGCTTCGGCCCGGTCGGGATGAACAGCTTCAACCACTACGCCTACGGGGCGGTCGTCGAGTGGATCGCCTCGACCGTCGCGGGATTCCGCCGCGATCCGGAGCGTCCGGGGAAGTTTCTCGTGAAGCCGGTGAAGGACCGGCGCCTCGGCTGGGTCAAGGCAACGTACCGGACGCCGTCCGGCGAGGTGCTGGTCAGCGAATGGCGGGAACCGGCGCGGTGATTGCGGGGCTGCTCCTCGCGGTGGCGACCGTCGCCACCGCGCCCCAGATCAACTCGGGCGAGCTGGTGGACCGAGGCGTCGTGCGCTTCACGGGCGTCGTGTCGTCCGTCATGCGCGACGACACCGACGAGAACTACAATTGGATGATCGTCCGCACGCCGCAGGGCAAGGCCTGCGCGGCGGTGGCGGAGCGCATCTGGCCGATCGTCCGCCTCCGGGAGCTGTGCGACGCGGAAGTCGAGCTGACCGGGTACGTGTGCCCGATGGTCAGCTGGCGCAAGTTCCTCGGCTGCCTCCTGGTCCTCGGCAGTGCGGACGCGCTGCGCGTGATCAGGCCGGCGCCGGACGATCCGTTTGCGGGCGCGGCGCTGAAGACGGCTGCGGAGCCGCACCGGCAGACGGCCGTGGGGGCGGTGCTCGCGCGGACGTCGCGGCGCTTCTTCCTCCGCCGCACCGACGGCGAGTTCCTGCCGGTGACGCCGCTGGCGGGCGTGCCGATGCCGGCGGTCGGCACGGGCATCGCCGTGGCCGGGTTCGCCGACCGCGACAACCGCAACCTGCAGCTCGTCGAGGCCGTGTGGAAGCCGGCGCCGGAGGCCGCCGAGCCGCTTGAGCCCTGTGCGGCCGTGGGCATGGGGACGCTCTTCTGGGAGCACGGGCACCGGATGGCGAACACCAGCGCCTACGGACAGGCGATCTGCGTCGAGGGCAAGGTCGTCCGGACGGAGGCGGGCGGCCGGGTGTTCCGCCTGGCCGACGGCCGGGAAACCGTCGACGTCGATCTGTCAGGCTTCGGCGACGAGGTCCGGATGCCGGCGATCGGCGCGCGCGTCGAGGTTCAGGGCGTCTGCTACGCCGACTTCGAGAGCGACAAGTCGACCATCGTCTTTCCCCGCTTCCGCGGCTTCATCGTCATCCCCCGCGTCGCGGATGACCTCCGCATCGTCGCGTCCGCGCCGTGGTGGACCGCCGAACGGCTGCTGGTTGTCGCCGCCGTGCTGCTTTTTCTCGTCGTCTTCTTCGTCGTCTGGTCCGTCCTGCTCCGGCGTCTCGCGGCGAAGCGCGCCCGCGAGCTCGCGGACGAGCGGATCGTGAGCGCCCGGGCCGAACTGCGGGTCGCGGAGCGCACGCGGCTCGCGGTCGAGCTGCACGATTCGCTCTCGCAGACCCTGACCGGCGTCGCGCTGCAGATCGATGCCGCGGAAAGCGCCCAGTCCGGGGGCGCGGCGCCGGACGCCTTCCTCGCGCGGGCGCGGCGGTTGCTCGACGCCTGCCGTCAGGAGCTGCGCGGCTGTCTCTGGGACTTGCGGGTCCGGACCTTCGACGAGCAGGATCTGACGGAGGCCATCGTCCGGAGCGTTTCGCCGCAGGTCGGCACGGCCGCGCTGACGGTCCGGTTCAACGTGCCGCGGGCGGAGCTCTCCGAGGAGAAGGTGCACGCGATCCTCAAGATCGTCCGCGAGCTGACGTCCAACGCGATGACCCACGGAAGGGCGACGCACGTGCGCGTGGCGGGCGAACGGCATGGCGACGTCGTGACCTTCGCGGTGACGGACGACGGCGACGGATTCGATCCGGCGACGGCGCCGGGCCCGCAGGACGGGCATTTCGGGCTGCAGTGCGTCCGCGAGCGTCTCGGGGACTTCGACGGCGCGCTGTCCGTCGAGAGCGCTCCGGGCCGCGGAACGCGGGTCGTGGCGAAACTCAGGGTGAAGGATGCGGTGACGGAATGAAAAGCGGCAGAAAGATTCGGGTATTGCTGGCGGACGACCATCTGGTCGTGCGGATCGGGCTTTCGGACATCCTCTCCTTCGAGCCGGACATCGAGGTCGTCGGCGAGGCGTCGGACGGTGCGGAGGCGGTCCGGAAGGCGATGGCGCTCAAGCCGGACGTGGTCGTCATGGACCTCATGATGCCGAAGCTGGACGGGGCGGCGGCGACGGAGCAGATCCGCGCGGTCAACCCGGCGACGCGGATTCTCGTGCTGACGACGTTCGGCGGTTCCGAAGAGATGCGCCGGGCGCTGGCGGTCGGGGCGGCGGGCGCGCTCGTGAAGGGGGCTTCGAAGCCGGAGCTTCTCGGGGCGATCCGGCGGCTGGCCTCCGGCGGGACGGTGATCAGCCCGGAAATCGCCCGTTCGCTCGAACTGCAGCCGGCGGCGGCGCTCTCGGACCGGCAGCTTGAGGTGCTGGGCTTGGCGGCGAAGGGCCTCAGCAACCGGGAGATCGCCGGACTGCTCGGCGTCTCGCTCGACTGCGTCAAGGAGCATCTGAAGCTCGTCTTCTCCCGCCTGGACGCCACGACGCGCACCGAGGCCGTGGCCATTGCCGTCGCCCGCGGGCTCATCCGGCTCTGATTCCGCCACCTGGGTAGTTGTCCGGGTCGGGACGCATGCGCTATAATGGGCGCATGAACACGGGACTTTTCTGCAGGCGGGTGGTCGCGGCGGTGGCCGCAGCGTGGATGACGGGCGCCTTTGCCGCGGCGACGCGCGGCGAGGTCAGGCGCGGGACGGCGCAGGACCGGCTCGTCTCCTTCCGCGAATCCGGTTCCGTCGGCTACACGGTGACCGACCCGGCGGGGCCGTGCGAAATCTCCTATCGGTTCAGGGTGCTGGAGCGCAACCAGTCCAAGCAGGGCTATGCCTTCATGCTGCACCTCTACGGCGGCGACGCGTCCGCGCTCGTCAGCATGCGCGACGCGAAGACGCTCGAGTCCTACTTCTACCGCAACGGCAAGAAATGCGGCTACATCCGGCATACGGGCGACGCGGCGCATCCGGACGGCGCCTGGCACGAGGTCAGGGTCTCCGTGCGGGCGAAGACGATCGTCGTGACGCTGGACGGGCACGAGATCGGCAACGGCCAGCATTCCGGCTTCTGCCCCGTCGAGAGGTTCGACTTCTGGTCGTACGGACTCAAGACGGAGCTCGCGGACGTCACGCACCGTACGCTGGCGGTCGAAAAGCCCGTCCTGGTCGAGCGGCCGACTTACGCGCTCGAGCGCCTGCCGGACGACCTGACGGCGGCGAAGCTCGACCGGCCCTTTGACGCGAAGGTCGGCGGCATCATGTTCTGGGCGCGCTTCACCGGCGCGCACGGCAGGCTCTTTTCGCTTTGCCGCGGCAAGGAGACGGTCGTCCGCGCCGACGTCGGCGGCGAGGCGGGGAACCGCGCGAACGTCTGGGTGCGGCGGACGGACGACGAGAAAGGCCTCGTCTACACGCGTTCCTACCCGAACCGGAAGGGCGACTGGGTGCTGGTGACGCTGACCTGGAACGAGGACGGCGAGGCGAAGTACTTCATCAACACGCTGCCCTATCTCGTCTGCTTTAATCCCGGCCAGCGCATGCCCGACTTCCTCCACGCCGACGTGGACGGCGTCGACGGCATCGTCTTCCCCGAGCTCGGAAAGCGCGGCGCCGAGATCCGCCGGCTCAAGCTCTTCCACCGTCCGATCGCCAACACCGAGGTCTGGAACGAGTACCGTGCGTTCGTGCCGGTTGACATGGTCATGAACGAGACGATCGTGCCGGAAAACGAGCTGGCGTCCGTCACGCTGCAGGTCGGCCCGGCGGGGCTATACACCCGTCCCTGCCCCGTGCAGCTCGACGGTTTCCGCCCGGCCGACAAGGTCGCGTTCGCTCTCGTCGTGCGCGACGGGCGCGGCGAGGTCCTCGCGACCGACCGCCAGGAGGTCGAGGTGGACGGCGCGGTCGATCTCAGGTTCCCCGCACGCGCGTACGCGAAGGGCAACTACACGCTTGAGGTGACGGTGAACGGCTTCTACCGCCGCACCTTCGGCTTCGCGGCCTTCACCTCCGACTACCGCCCCGACTGCTCGGCGGAGGACCGCGTGCGCGGCGAGCTCCTCTACCTGCGCGAGCCGCAGGCGGACGACGGGGATCTCCTGCGCCAGGGCGCGGTCTCGATGCGCACGACGCCGCTTGGCCGTTATCTCGAATGCGGCGACGACCAGACCGACCGCATCTCGTTCGAGATCGGATTCCCGCCGGATGTCTGCGGCCAGCCCGTCGAGCTCGAGATCGAGTGGCCGGACGACAAGCCGCGCCTGGCGGGCTTCTACATGTACGCGCCGCAGGGCGCCAACCGCGACTACCTGCAGCAGGCGGTTTCGAGCGGCTATGAGATTCCGCTTTCGCGGCAGCTGCAGCGGTCGGTCTTCCTATTCTTCCCGGGCGTCACCAACTACCTCTTCGAGGCCCGCACGCTGGCGCCGCATATGCCTGCGGCGGTGAAGGCGGTCCGCGTCTACCGCGTGAAGGACGGGCTCCTGCCGGCCAACCGCATCGAGACGCCGCAGGGGATGCCGGGACGGCACTTCGGCTTCTACGACGAGGACCAGACGTTCCACAACAACCTCAACGCCCAGGCGATGGCCAGGAACGCGCCGTGCCGCGAGGCCTACCGGGCCAAGTATCCGACCGCCATCACCTGGGCGACGGACGAGCTTTACCGCTACTTCGACTACATCGGCATGGACACCGTCTCCGAACCGACCTGGCGCTACCACGTCTCCTACTTCCCCCTTGAGGGGCAGACTGGCGCCGGCCTCTGGCCGGGACGCGACCTCGCGTGGATCTGGCGGGACTTCCCGAAGCACGGCAAGCGCTTCATCGCCTCGCTCAACTTCGGCAACCTGCCCGACGTCAAGTGGGCGGAAAAGATCGACGGCGACTACCTGGAGCGCGGCATGGAGATGCTCGACCGGTCGGGCGACCCGATTCCCGGCTATCTCGAAGGCCCGCGCACGGCGAATCCGTGCCATCCGAAGTGCGTGGAGCTCTTCCTGAACTACCTGCGCGATCCCGTGCGCCGCTACGCGAAGTCGGGCCTCGCAGGCATCCAGTACGAGATCGTGACCTGGGGCACGTGGGGCAAGCTCGAAAACGGCTACGACGACTACACGACCGGCAAGTTCGCGAAGGAGACGGGGATCCGCGTCCCGGAGCAGCTCAGGGAGCGCTACGCCTATCTCACCGGCGAGCAGCGCGAGGCGTGGCTCAAGTGGCGCGCCGGGCAGGTCACGAACCTCGTGCGGGCGATGCGCACGATGCTGGACGAAATCAACCCCGAACTCGTCCTCGAACTGATCGTCCCGGCCTCCGGCCGCTACGTCGAGCGCGGAATCGACGTCGACGCGATCAAGCGGATTCCGAACGTCGTCTTCTGCGTGACGCGCAACGCCACGCACTACCGCCACGACATGCACTGGTCGAAGCCGGAATCGACGCTCAACGAGGACCTCTACGACTTCGCCAAGGCCGACGCGGCGGATCTCGCCGTCAACGGCGCGGTCGCCTCGGTGCGGAGCGCCTACAGCTACTTCGAGACGTTCGTGAAGCCGCTCCGGCCGCAGCCGTACAACTGCTACTTCGAGAATGCGGACGCGAAGCCGTGGGGACGCCACTTCCTGCGCGAGGCGGCCTACTCGCTCGCCGCCTACGACATGCTCGAGTACACCGCCGGCGGACAGCCGCTGCCGTCCGTCGGCTTCGAGTCCGAGAGCCGCGAGTTCGCGCGCGCGTTCCGCTTCCTGCCGGCGCAGCCGTTCAAGGACGTGGGCGGCATCCGCGATCCGGCGGTCGCACGCAGCCTGAAGACGGCGAACGGGACCTACTGGTACGTCGTCAACGTCTTCCACGCGCCGATCACCGTGCGGCTCGATCTCGGCGGACCGCAGCCGGAGCGGCTGACGCTCAAGGCCTACGAGGTCCGCAGCGGACTCGTCGCGGACAGGCAGGTCGATGTCCGGAACCTCGAGCTCGTTGCGGTCGATCCGGCGGCGGAGGCGCTCTACGCGGAGCGCCTCGCCGAGCTGGCGGCGTCCGTCGCCGAACTCGAGCGCGCCGGCGTCGAGGTGCGGGACGAGCAGGCCTGCGTCGGGACGCTCGCGCGGCTCCAGGCGCAGCGGCGCTGGGCGGAGCTCCACCGCGTCGCGTTCTCGCGGCTCATGAACCGGCTGGTCGCGAAGCGGGCGAACGTGCAGGACGTCCTCGCCGAACAGCGGATGGCGAAGACCGGCGCCTGGAAGGTGAACTGCGGCTCGAACGGCTACTACCACGCGCCGAACGGGGCGCTTTTCCTGCCCGACGTCGCGTTCAACGGCAGCTACGGCCATCTCGGCGGCGACCATCACTGCGCGTCGCGCGAAGTGACCGGCATCCACGGCACGGACCTTCCCGAAATCTACAAGTCCGAGGCGTACTGGCTCGGCGCCTACCGGTTCAAGGTGCCGAACGGCCGGTATCGCGTGACGCTGCACATGAAGTACGGCTTCGAACGCGGCTTCACCGGCACGCAGCCGCTTGCCTCGACGGTCCAGGTGAACGGCGCGGCCGTCTGGGACAACGTCGACTTCTATACGGCGCAGGACAAGGACTTCCGCAAGGCGCTCCAGTGCGTGTCCGAAACAGAGGCGAAGGACGGCGAAATCGTCATCCGGCTGCGTCCAGAACGCAAGACCCATCCCTCCGTGCCGCTCTTGAACGGCATCGAAATCGAACCCCTCTGAGGATCCAGTCACCATGACTTTCCCGCTCCTGCTGGCCGTCGCCGCGTTCGAAACCTGCCGCGTCTCCGCCTTTCCCTTCAACCGCGAGTGGCCCGGACACGAGCGCGAGCTGGCGCAGACGCGCGAGGCGAAGTTCGTGCGCGTCGAGGCGGACGGACGCGAACAGGAACTCGACGTCGGCCCTGCGGCGCTGCCGGCGACGCTCCTGCCGATGTCCGCGGCGAATCGCCTGACCGCACGGGACGGCCGCTGGCGTCTCCGGCTCGACGCGCCCGCCGACTACGTGGTCGATTTCGGCGAGGCGGCGCCGGCCGTGCACGTCTTCGGCCAGCCGCCGTGGTCGTACGCGCCGCAGGCGGGCGACCTCTACTTCGGCCCGGGCGAGCACGACGTCGGGACGCTCGCGATCTCCAACTCGAACTGCCGCGTGGTGATCGACCGCGGGGCGGTCTTCTTCGGGACGCTCCGCGTGACCGGCGCGACGAACGTGACGGTGTGCGGACGCGGCACGGTCGACGGGTCGCGCTGCCGGCGGCGCAACGGCGGACTGCTCCGCTTCGCGAAGTGCCGCGGCGCGCGGATCGAGGGCCTGGTGCTCAGGGATTCGGGCGGCTTCAACCTGACGCTGGACGACTGCGACGACACGGTCGTCGACGGCGTCAAGATCATCGGCGCGTGGCGGTACAACTCGGACGGCATCGACGTCTGCGCCAGCCGCGACACGGTCGTGCGGAACTGCTTCGTCCGCAGCTACGACGACTGCGTGGTCGCGCGCGGGGCGTGTCCCTGGGTGGCGGACGCGCCGCTGTCGCGGATGATGGTCTCGAACAACGTCCTCTGGTGCGACTGGGGCAAGAACTGCGAGGTCTGGGCGGGCTCGCGCCCGGGCGTCGTCGAGGACGTCACGTACTGCGGCAACCGGCTCGTGCGGACGGCCGGCGTCGCGATGGACGTGACGACGTGGTTCGGCTCCTCGAACACGGTCGTCCGCAACATCCGCTTCGAGGACCAGGAGCTCGACCTCGAGAACGACCGCTGGGCGCTCAAGCTGCAGGCCTTCGACGGCGAGGAATTCGTCCGCACGCGGCAACCCGAATGCGTCTTCGGCAACGTCGACTGCACGGGAATCGGCCCCGAGGGCGGCAACGAGATCGACGGCGATTCGGATGCCGACTGTTCAAACTACCGCCTCGTCTATTCGAATGTCGTCTATTCGAACATCCGCGCCTACAACGTGCGCGAGCCGCTGGTCCTGCGCGTCGTCGCGGATCCGCGCTATCACCTCCTCGAAGGCTTCTCGGCCGAGGGCCTGCCGGAGGGGACGGTCATCCGGCGCCAGGGGCCGGCGAGCAACAATCCGGTCTTCCAGACGGACCGGGTGCGCTCCCTGGCGGGACGCTGGCGGCTGACGCTGGACGGCAATGACGCCGGCTTCATCCACCTGCCCTCGACGACGGACATCGCCGGGAAGGGGGACGGCCTGGTCGGCGGGCAGCCGGTGGAGCGCATCCATCCGCAGCTCCTCGGGGCGAAGATGACGCAGGCGCTGACGATGCGCCTGACGCGGCGCCATCCGTTCGTCGGGGTCGCGGCATACGAGAAGGAGGTCGTCATCCCCGCGTCCTGGACGAACCGTCACGTCACGCTGACGCTCGAACGCACCAAGATCGTGCGCGCCTTTGTCGACGGCATTGCGCTCGGCCGCCGCGAGACGCTGACGACGCCGGCGGTCTTCGCGTTGCCGGCGGAAATCGGCCACGGGCGGCACGTGATCCGCCTGGAGGTGGACAACCGCCTCGACGCGCTTCCGGTCTCGGGACACCAGGTCTCGGACGACACCCAGACGAACTGGAACGGCGTAATGGGGCGGATCGAGCTCCGGGCGGAGGATGCGCGGGCGATTGCGCGCGTCGACGCCTATCCGGACGCCGCGACGGGGCGCGTCCGCTTCCGCGCGATCGTGCGCGACGGCGGGACGGTGCGGACGAACTGGACGGAGAAGTCCTATCCGCCGTCCGCGCCGCGCTGGAGCGAGTTTTCGCCGACGCTGATCGCGGACGAGATCGAGGTTGACGGACTGAAGGCGAAGGTGCGGTTCGGATTCCGCGATTTCGCGACGAAGGGGACGCAGTTCACGGTCAACGGGCGGGTGACGTTCCTGCGCGGACGCCATGACGCCTGCGTGTGGCCGCTGACGGGCGCCGCGCCGATGGACCTCGACACCTGGCGCGGCTATTTCCGGACGCTCCGCGAATACGGGCTCAATCATGTGCGCTGCCATTCCTGGTGCCCGCCCGAGGCGGCGTTCGCCGCGGCCGACGAGGCGGGTTTCTATCTCCAGCCGGAGTTCCCGTGCTTCGGCGGCGATTTCGAAAACGATGCGCGGCTGCGCGACTACTGCCTGGCGGAGTCGAAGCGCATCCTCGACGCCTACGGCAACCATCCCTCCTTCGTGATGTACACGCTCGCCAACGAGCCGCTGAAGGGCCGCGAGGCGCGGCGGCGGATCGTGCGCGAGCTCAAGGCCTACGACTCGCGCCACCTTTACGCCCAGGGCTCGAACGGGGACTTCATCCGGCCTTCCTTTTGTGCGGGCGACGGATTCTGGAGCACCTTCCGGAGCGTCGCCGGCGAAGCGGGCAACGTGCGCGGCTCCTACGCCCATGCCAATTGTCCGCTCGGGGGCGTCCAGCTGCCCGGCGGCGGAACGCTGCGCGACTTCTCCGCCGCGCTCCGGCATTCGCCGGTGCCGCTTGTCGGGCATGAGGTCGGCCAGTATCAGGCCTATCCGGACTTCGACGAAATGGCCAAGTACACGGGCGTGCTCAAGCCGGTCAATTATGCGATCTTCCGCTCGCGGCTCGCGCAGGCGGGGATGCTCGGACTGGCCAAGGACTTCTTCCGCGCGTCCGGTGCGCTGATGGCGATCAACTACCGCGAAGACATCGAGGAGGCGCTGCGCACGCCGGGCTTCGGCGGTTTTCAGCTCCTGGACCTGCAGGACTTTCCGGGGCAGGGCACGGCGCTCGTCGGCATCCTCGACGCCTTCATGGAGTCGAAGGGCTTCGTCACGCCCGAAGCCTGGCGCGGCTTCTGCGCGCCGACCGTGCTGCTGGCGCGCTTCCCGAGCCACACCCTCTTCGAGGGCGGGCGGCTGCAGGCGCAGCTCCAGCTCGCGCATTACGGCCGCGAAGACGTCTTGGAGGGTACGCTCGTCTGGCGGCTGGCGGACGGCGAAACGACGGTCGAAACCGGCTCCTGCCCGGTCGCGGCCCGCGTCGGCGCGGTGACGGATCTGGCGCAGGTTGACATCGCTCTCCGGCAAACGGGCCGGGCGCGAAAGCTGTCGCTGGAACTCGCGCTGGCCGGAACGGCAGTCCGCAACCGCTATCCGATTTGGGTGTACCCGCAGGTGGGCGACGAAATCCCGGCGGGGGTCGAGGTGGTGCGCGACCTGAGCTCCGCCGAGCGGCTGCTGGACGAAGGCCGGCGCGTCCTCTGCGTTCTCGATGCGGCGCAGGCGCCGGCTGGTTCGGTGCCGGGGGCTTTCGCGTCCGACTTCTGGAACTGGGAGATGTTCTGCCACATCTGCAAGTCGGGCGGGAAGCCGCCCGCGCCGGGGACGCTCGGACTGCTCGTCCGGAACGGACATCCCGCGCTGGCCGGGTTCCCGTCCTCCTTCCATTCCGATTGGCAGTGGCGCGAACTGATCCTGAACGGCGTCAACGTCGTCCTGGACGACGATCCCGAGGCGGACATCATCGTGCAGGGAATCGACAACGTGAGCCGCAACCATCGTCTCGGCGTCATCTGGGAGAAGCGCCGCGGCGCGGGACGGCTGCTGGTCTCGGCCATCGACTTCGAGCGCTGTGCGGGACGTCCGGAAGCCGCTGCGCTCCGGCGCTCGCTGCTCGACTGCCTGGGCCAGTGAACCCGACCTGGCGCTTGCCCAGCCCCAGTACCCGGGCGACCGTTGCCACGCCCCGCAGCGAGGGCGCTGCGGGTACTCTGCCGCCCAGAACCACCCCCACCCCCATTAGTACCCGGCGTGCCCCCACGCCGTGGCGCTGACCAGTCCATCCCCACCCCCGCTACCCGGCGACCATTACCTCGCCCCGCAGCGAGGGCGCTGCGGGTACTCTGCTGCCCATCCCCAACCCCCAGCCCAAGTACCCGGCGTGCCCAGCCCAAGTACCCGGCGTGCCCTCACGCCGTGGCGCTGACCAGCCCAATCCCAGCCCAACCCCATTAGGGGCCATCGGGGTCTGTCCCCACGATTCTTTGCGTCCTTTGCGTTCTTTGCGGCTAAGAACTTCTCTGTGACCCTGCGCCTCGGCGCGGGTCATGCGGGGTCTGTCCCCACAATTCGTCATCCCAGCCCCACTAACCAGCGACCATTACCTCGCCCCGCAGCGAGGGCGCTGCGGGTACTCTGCTGGCCAGCCCGATCTGCCCGGCGCAAGACGCCGCTTGATTTGTTATAATACGCCTCGCTCCGCCGGAGTGGTGGAATGGCAGACACCAGGGACTTAAAATCCCTTGTCAAGTATTTGACGTACGGGTTCGAGTCCCGTCTCCGGCACCAGTATTGCCTGCGGGCGTGAGGAGGTTGCGTGAGATTGTCGGCGGCCATGGGTTCGGCGGTGATCGCCTTGTGCGGATGCGGCGGTGTGCGGACTGCCGCACCGACCGGCGGCTTGGCAGAGTACGTCGACTTCGTGCGGGAACTGGCCGCGAAGCCGGACGATCCGTGCTTTCCCGTCGAAAGTTTGGTCGGCTCGGGATTTGCGACGCGGGAATGCAAGTGCGAATACCGGCTCGTCTTCGCCGACAGCCGGTACGTGAGCTTCTACGCCAGGGAGTACCGGTATGCCGGCGGCGCGCACGGCAATACGACGATAACGGTCGGAACGTTCGACCGCCGGACGGGCAGGCGGGTGGCGCTTGACGATGCGTTCCCGGCGGAAGCCCGGCCCGGCCTGGCGGCGCAGTTGCGCCAGCTGGTGGTCGAGAAGCTCGGCGGCGAGGAGCATTTGCAGGCGGAAGTCGTCCCGACGGAGAACTTCTGCCTGATGTCGGACGGCTGGCATTTCGTCTACAACGAGTATGAGGTCGCCTGTTATGCCGATGGTGCGGTCGAGGTCGTGATCGGCAGGGAGCGGAGCCGGTGACGAGACTTGCCCGTCGCTTCGTGGTGCGGCTTTGTCCGCTGCTCGTCTGCGCGCACGTGTTGCTGCCGCTGCCCCTCGCCGCCGAGGGAACGGTTGCCGTCGATCCGCAGGCGGTGATGTAGCTGCTGCCGCTGGCGCTGCGCGCGGCGGAGATCTTCGAGCGAGCGTCCGCGCGCGAAGCGAGGCACCGGGCCGAACTGCAGCGGCGTGGCATCGCCGAAGTGCCGCCCAGCTGGAGCGAACGCCATGCAATTGATCTCGCCGGGCTGGGTCCGCTGGCCTTTGACGACTGGGGCGAGCTGTATGTCGATCGGCGTTTCGTCACGGATGAGGAGCTGGCGACGGTTCGGGCCATCGAACGCTGGATCGCCAAGTGGTTTCCGTCGGAGGTCCGGCGCAGGGAAACGCCGCGAAAGGCGGCCGGACGCTCGGGCCTGCCCGTGTTTCGCGGGTTCGAGTCCCCTCGCTATCAGCAGCATGACGAACTCATCGCCAGACTGACGGCGGCGTTCAATGCGGACAAGGCGGCGTGGTGCGGCGGCACGGCCGAACAGGCGGCGCAGATCGCCGACATCACTCCGGCCATGGTCAAGTCGCACATGATCGAAGAGTCGGGCGGCAACGACCCCCGCTCCCTGGCGGCGTGGGCGGTCGATCCGCTGCAGGTCAACGTTCCCGGCGACTGGGGGGCGGAAAAGGAACTGGTCGGACTTGCGCGTCCGCGGCAACGCAACGAGGGCACGGCGGAGCAGAACGTGCGCGCGGCGATCAGCTATCTGTCGCGCAAGGGCTTCTCGGCCTCCGCCCGGCCGGCGCGGGAGCGTCCCAACGGCTGCTTCGACGGCTGGCCCAAGGCATACCGCCGCTACAACGGCCGCCGCGACCGTACCGACACCGACCGCTACTATTCCGACGAGTACGCCGACAAGATTCTCCGTCGCGCCTCCAACCCCGACGAGTTCGTCCCCATCGAGATCCGCCTCGCCAAGTGACGGCTCGGCGGGTTCACCGGAAAAGGGGAGGGCGGGCCGGTTCGCATTTTGCTATAATCACGACATGAAAACATCGCTTTGCTTTTGCTGTCTGGCCTTGGCCGGCTCCTCCCTGGCGTTCACCCTCTCGTCGCCGGACGGGCGACTTTCGGCGGATCTGGCGACCGACGGCGGTTCGCTGCGGATTTCGCTCGACGGCCAGCCGGTCGTGTCCGTCACCGGCCTGCCCGCAGTCGCCGGCGAGGCCGCCCGGAGCCGGATCGACCGCACCTGGGAGAATCCGCTGGGCGAGCGGCGTACGGTGCGCGACCATGCGAACCTTGCGTCATGGCGCGGGCTGGAGCTGCGGGTGTATGACGCCGGCGTCGCCTGGAAGGCGGCGGACGACCGGGGCGAGTACGTCTTTGCCTTCGCGGAGGACGCGCGCTGCTGGCCGGTCTCCCACGCGCAGGGCAAGTACGAGCCGTTCCCGCTCTCGCGCCTCGGCGAGCAGCGCGAGATGCCCGGCTGGGCGCCCGTGGCCGCGGGCTTCGGCAAGATGTTCAACTACGATCAGCGCTACATCGTGGCGGGCAGCTGCGAGTCGCCGCTGGTCGTCGAGCCTGCGGGCGCGGTCGTCGCGCTCGGCGATGCGGCCGTCTACGGCGGCGCCCGGCTCCGTTTCGTGAAGGGCGACGCCCCGCATGCGGTGAAGAGCTATCTGGAAGGTCCGCGCGCCGGCGACGCGTCGAGCTGGAAGTACGTGCGCGTCGCGAAGACGCCCGCCGAGCTGTACGCGGGCAACGACCTGCCGCTGAACCTGTCGCAGCCCGCCGACGCGACGACCTTGGCGCGGCTGCGGCATGGCCCGGGCAAGGTCCTCCGCCTCGCGAAGCTCGACACGCAGGTCGGGCACGAGGCCGTCGATTTCATCGTGTCGCACGGGATGCAGTACCTGGAGATCGACTGCGGCTGGTACGGTCAGGAGCATACGGGCGATCCGCTCCGGCCCGGGCTGGCGCCCGAACGGGTCGCGCGGGGCGAGCAGTTCGATCTGCTCGACATCCTCGCGTACGCGAAGTCGAAGCGCGTGCCGGTCATTCTCTACGTGAACCGTGCGCCGCTCATGAAGAACCACGTGGCGATTCTCGACCAGCTCGCGGCCTGGGGGGTCGCGGGCGTGAAGTACGGCTTTCTCCACGTCGGCAGCGCCGAGGCGCGCGAGTGGGCGTTTACGCTCGTCCGGGCGGCGGCGGAGCGCGGGCTGCTCGTTGACATCCACGACGAGATGCGCTGCACCGGCGAGCAGCGCACCTATCCGAACCTGATGACGGTCGAGGGCATCTGCGGCAACGAGGAGATGCCGACGGCGGACCATGACGCCGCGCTCGTCTTCACGCGTTATCTGACCGGTCCCGGCGACTACACCCCGTGCTGGCGTGTCAACCGCGTCAAGAACACCTACGCGCATCAGCTCGCGCTGCCGATCGCGTATTTCAGCCCCTGGCAGTTCCTCTACTGGTACTCGAAGCCGTCGGACATTCCGGACGATCCGGCGCTGCAGGTCTGGCGGGAGATTCCGACCGTGTGGGACGAGACGAAGGCGCTTGCGGGCGAGATCGGCCGGTATGCCGTCGTCGCGCGGCGGAGCGGCCGGCTGTGGTACGTCGGCGGCGTGAACGGCCTCGACCGCCGGACGCTTGCGGTCGATCCCGCCTTCCTCGGCGGCGGCGAATGGAAGGCGCGGATCTTTGCCGATGCCGATGCGACGCTTGCGCAGGGGCTGGGCGCGGTGGCGATTCGCGAGGTGGATGTCGCCGGACCGCTGACGATCGACTGCGCCGCCCGCGGCGGTTTCGTCATCCGCTTCGAGCCGGTTCGGTAGGGAGGAGCGCGCAACCGTCGTGCCCTCCCTCATGCGTTGGGTTGACAGGGTTTCCCGTTTTATGCTACAATGAGGGCAAAGCGAATACGAGGATTTGGAATGACGATAGCAGCTGAATATTGCAAGTCCAGCTCTACCCCCCGGGGGGGGGGGGGGGGGTATCAGCCTAAGCGCCTTTTAGACGCGCTGAAGGCTGACAGGTTTGAGTCGTCGGCGCAGGATGCTGGCGAAAGCTGCTGGTTAACGTTTTCTGATTCTGACCGGGGAAACCGGTGGCAACGGCAAGGGGGCTGTTGGAATAAGGACGCCCGCCTTGGCGCGATTGCCTTTGCTTTTTATGTCATGGACGGGTTTCGCCATGGCATTTCCGGCGTCGGCGATTTTCATGCCGGCGATGTGCGAAGCTGACCCAACGCTCCCGTATGTCCGATGGCGGCAAGCGGCGGCACTCGATTTGCGGGCGCGACTGTTGCCCGGCGAACGGGTCCTCGACATCCGCCGCAAGGCCGTCACCCTGGACTGTCCGTGTTGATTACCGATTCAAACCACGACGAATAATCTCGGCGTAAGCTGCAGCAGAGGAGGAAAATGAAGGTCAAAGCGACAAAAGCCCTGGGTGTTTTCACGGTTGCAACCATGTCACTCTTGTGTCTCTCGGCACAGGAAGTGCAGGTCCGCACCTACTCTGCGGCCGGCTCGGGCTCGCCGACTGGGAATCGGGTTGAGTCCAGGTTGATCGTTCCGCCGGATTCGCCGGCATTCGTCGGCGAACAGCCGTTTGCCTTTGCCGTGATGCCGATGCTGGAGGCGCCGGATCGTTCGATGGACTCGGTTCTGTTTCGGTTCAACCTTTTTGTCGGCGCCCACCGTTGCACCTACATTTTCGACCTGGGGTTGATCGGCGGCATTACGGATTACGAGATGAACGGCCTCGCGATTTCCGGCATCTTCAATCGGATTGGCACCTCTGGGGGCGCGTTTCAATTTGCCGGCATCTGCAACTGTTCGAGCCTGGACATGAACGGATGCCAGCTTGCGGCGGCCTGGAACTGGACGGGCGGTCGGTTTGCCGGGCTTCAGCTCGGGCTCATGAACAGGGGCGGGAGCCTGGACGGGCTTCAGCTCGGCGGACTCAATCTGGCCGAGCAGGGGTCTGGCGTGCAAATTGGCGTCGTCAACGTTTCCGAACGTCTTGAGGGGCTGCAGATCGGCGCTTTGAACGTCAATCGCGATTCTGCCGTGCCGGTGATGCCCGTGCTCAACTTTGCGTTCTAAAGGGGAGGTAAAATGAAGTTGCGATTGCTGATGTGCGTCGCCGCATCATGTCTTGCGGGCGGATGTCTTTCGCCGAAGACGAGCGGCATGGTGGTCGAGAAGGGCAGGCTGTTCGTGCACGACCCTTCCTTCGCGCTCAATCTCGAAACCGTGCAGGACGTCCGCGAACGCACGCCGGAGGGCTTCTTGCACGTTCAGGTCACGGTCCGCAACACGAATCAGACCGATTTCCGGTGCCAGTATCGTTTCGAGTGGAAGACGAAGCAGGGGCTTGCGCAGACGCAGGCCATGACGCCGTGGCGTCCGACGGTCCTGCACGGCAAGGACGAAACCGTATTTGAGGCAACCTCGACGTTGCAGGGGGCGGAGGATTTTCGCCTGGCCATTCGCAGGGCCGCACCCTGAACGCGGGTAAGGAAAAGCTGAAAGCAGGTCAAAATGAAAAAGTCCCCAATTGCTCTCGCTGCTGTTCTCGTGGCCTTGTCGGCTTTTGCCGATCCGGTCAAGGCATTGCTGGTAGTTCAGAATCACACCGGCGCCGAATGCCTGCTCAAGCTGCCGAATCTTGCCACGCGCCTGTCGGCGGCTTTGAGCGGTGATGTCCTTGAAGTCATAGATCCGAACGATGTCATCGGTGAAGATCAGAACCGCAGTGTCAAGGGCGAGAACATGCCGCTCTCGTCCGCGACGCGACTGGCGGAAAACCTCGGTGCGGCGGCGCTCGTTACGGCTTCGATCGACGACATTTCCGAGGTGACCGTCGGTTCGCCGGCGATTGCCCGGCAACTGACGGTCACCATGACGTTGCAGGCGAAGCGCGTCCCGTCGGGAGGCGGCACCGGCGGCGTCGAGGTGATGGCGCTCTCGCGCAAGTACACGCCGGACGACATGCGGCAGAATCAGCGCGCGATTTACGCCCAGCTCATGTCGCAGATCTGCAAGAATGCGGCGCAGCAGCTTTTGCCGCAGGTTGCGAAGGTCTCGTGGACGGCGCCGGCCCAGAAGGTCATGGTCGCTTTCGGCTGCAACTATCCCGGTGCGGACGTTTCGATTGACGGCGTGTCGTACGGCACGGCGGGCACGATCGGCGAGGCCCCGCTCCAGGTTCCCGTCTCGCCGGGGATCCACAATCTGACGGTCTCCTATCCCTTTGCGGAGCCCTATCGGGTGCAGGCGCACTTCATGCCGAACTCGACCTATGTGATTTCCCTGCAGCCGACGGAAGAAGGCCGCCGCCGCCGCAAGGACGACGCCTACTTCGCGCAGCTTCTCGACCGCGCCGCGAAGAGCGGAGCGACGGACGATTTTTGCCGCACGGAGCGGGCCAAGGGCTACGCCAGGTATCTTGCGAGCTCGCATACGCGCATCGAAGGCATGCCCCAGGTGCTTGCGAAGTGGAATTGGGGCAATGCGAACCAGTCGCCGGAGCTTGGCCTTAAGCCGGAGCAGGGCGACGAGCAGGTCGAATCGACGGAAACGGTCCTGAAGAAGGCGGCCGAACAGGTTGAGAGGAAGTGAAAGGATCAAAATGAAAAAACTGCTGTTTGTCGCTGTTGCCGCCGCGCTTGCGGGGTGTGCGACGGGTCCGGGGCGCGGCTACCTCGACACTGAGGAGGACGTGTACGGCAAGTCGTCCAGGATGGAGTATTCGCAGAAGCACCGCAAGGTCGCGGAGTCGGTCGAACGGCTCCTGACCGATCCGATGTTCACGACGAACTACGATAAGGCGCGGAAACGGGCTGCCGATGCCGGACGTGCGCTGCCGACGATATCCATCAATCCGATCGAGAACAACACGGGTGATGGCCGTTCGGATTCGGAGGCTGCCGGTCAGCTCTATCGTGAACTGCTGACGGCCATCCGCAAGACGGGCAAGTTCGCGATGATCGACAGGATGCGGCGCAAGCAGATGACCGCCGCCACGATTGCGGGAAACAATGCCGGGGAGGATGCCTCGGCGCTGCAGAGCGCCGGCAACTACGTCTCTGCCGATTTTGTCATGACCGGCGAGCTTCGCCGCGAGGCGACGGACGACGGACGCCGCCAGGTGTTTCATCATTTCCTCAATCTCGAGCTGATAGACTCTGCTTCCGGCGTCGTGTTCTGGAGCGATTCGATGCCGGTCGCGAAGTTTGACGCTCGCTAACCATTCCTTGGAGAACGACAGTGAAAATGACGGCAAAACTGCGTGCGGTGGGCGTTGTGACTCTCGGAGCCGCCCTTTGCGGATGCGAAAGCATGAAGCCCGAGGGCTTCACCTGGGAGGGCACGGGCTTCTCGTTTGACAGCAAGCGGCAGTTGAGCGAGCCGGTGCGTGCGGGCGAATTCGCAACCTTCTCGTTCCCGGAGTTGCGCCGCATCGAGGAGGTGCCCGCCCAGATCGTGTTTTCGGACGACATTGAGAACGTCTTCATCAACAAGCGCATGCTGTGGGGCACGTCCGAGACGGTCGCGTCGGTTCCGGTGTCGACGCTGGTGCGCCGGCAGTTCACGCAGGCGGTTTCCGAGCACTTCCATCCGCTTGTCGGCGATCAGCAGCCGGCCATCCGCGTCTTTGTCGACATCCTCGGCATCATCCTGACGAGGGAAGAGGGCACGGTCAAGAGCCAGGCCACGATGCGCATCACGATTCGGGACGTGGCCAAGGACGCGATTTGCCACGAGAAGATCTACCGCGGCAAGTCGGAAATGCCGTGGGACGGAGGGGCCCTGATTCCCGACTCCGTGTACAGGTGCATTCAGGAAGTCGCGGCGGAGTTCCTGCGGGATATTGCGAAGGACCGGACGCTGATTGCGCGACTGGAGGGCGTGACCCCCGATGCGAAGACGATCCGGAAGCCCTCCTTCCGGCGGCTGGACATCAAGCCGAAGAACGACGCCGGAGTCATTCAGGGCGCCTGCGTTCTCGCCTGTAACGATTGGGACGAGTGCCGTGCGGCGAACTGGATGCGCGCGCAGCTCGAACGCCGTTCCGAGAACCAGCTGGGCATAGAGGCGTCGCGGGTGCGGGTAATCTACGAGTCCAGTTCGTACGACGGCGAAAAGAAGGAGTGGAGCGTTTCCTTCTCGGCGTTCGCGCGTTCGGAAATGGTGCTTGATTACGACGCGACGACCAAATCCGGCACGTGCATCGTGGACTTCGGGCTGATGGGCACGACTGCGGAGAAGGCGGCCGAGGCGCTTAAGAATTATGTGATGCAGGAGATGGACAAGCGGGCGGGCGCCCAGCAGACCGGGACGGAGGGCGCCAAGGCACAGGTGCGCTTCGACGACTTCAAGACCGATCAGCGCTATTCGCTGTCCTACTGCGCGTTCCATGCCGTTTACTGATTTCTCCCGATTTGGCGGGAGAACACAAAAGGAGACACAAAATGAAGAAAATCATTGGCTTCGCGGCGGTTGCCGCAGCCGCGATGGTAATGACAGGCTGCACGACGTCACCTCAGAACTTTTCTGAAGCATCGTTGCCCGTTGAACAAGGGAAATACACTGTGGTTGGCGAGGAGGTTGAGGGCACTGATTCGCAGCTGATGGTCTTGGGTTATGGTGTTGGTCTGCCGGGTTCGCCGCAGCGTCGCGCACTCAAGAATGCGTTGGACAAGGCATCAGGAGCCGATGGCTTGGTCAGCATGGCCGTCGATTATCAGTTGCTCAACCTGTATATCGTACAGGTTTTGACTACGCGCATCACGGGCACGCCCATCAAGACGAACAACAAGTGATGTGCGTTAAGCCCCGCCGGATCGATTTCCTCATCTGGCGGGGCGTGCCTGCACGGACAATGATCGAGGGGAGAAAAGCAGCATGGACAAAATTCGCGGATGCCTCTTGTTGATTATGATGACGGGAACCTTCCCCGCCTTGGCTGCGGATGTCGCGGAAGCGTCGACAGCTGGGAATCGTCCGCGTATTTACGTCCATGCGTTTAAGACGTCCGAGTCTTTTGTTCTTCCGGAGAAGCGTCAGTCCGCTTCCGACTCGCGTTCGGTGGCCCTCGGAAAATCCTATCTGACCGGCAGGCTCGTCAAGCCGGGACGTCCTTTCTCGGTCGTGGACGACGAGAAGGCCGCGACCCATGATCTCGTTCCCGTAGTTTCGTTCCTGCGTTCCCGTGAAAACTCCTTCAGGGGGGCGACATACGGCGTGGAGACCAAGACGACGAAATGGCTCTTGGATGTGATCCTTACGCTGAAGCAGCGCGCGACCGGCGAAATCGTCTGGGCGAAGACCGTGTGCGGCACGTGCGACGAACAGCGACCGATCAGCGCCTCGCAGTTTGACGACAATGTTTTCCATTCGCTGATGATTTCCGCCGTCGAGGAGGCAGCCGATGCCTTGGTCGAGCACTTCGAACCGCAGCCGGACGAATCCGGACCGGCGGGCGGCGGCGTTGTCCCGCATTCTGCCGGGCCGGTCGGCAGGGCGGCGGGCTCCTGCGCCTCCATGGCGGCGCCTGTCAAGCCGTCGTTGGCGATTCTTCGTCCTGATTTCCGGGATGGCGTGACGGAGAACGAGGCCGTGATGCTTTGGGGCTACATGGAGAGCTGTGTGGACGGTTCGGCCTACCGGGTGATTTCCCGCGCCGACGTGGTGCGGATGATGGAAGAGGTTGCGATCACTACCTCTTCCTATCTCACCGATCCGGCCTGCCGGGAGAAGGCCCGCGTGGGCAAGCTCGCGACGGTCTCGAAACTCCTGGCCGCGTCCGTCGGCCGCGTGGGGACGAAATACGTCATGACCTTCAAGGTCTTTGACGCTTCGACCGGCGAAATCGAAGCGGCGCGCACGGACAGCGCGACCTCCGATGCGATCGAGGATCTTCTGCCCGTCATCAGGGGGAAGGTGGCGAAGGCGCTCGCCCCCGCGCCGTCGGGAACGGTGCTGGCGCCTGTCGTCATGCGGGTGGGAAATCCGCCGAAATACCTGGCGAACGAGTTCGGTGCGCGGCTTGAGGCGGCTCTTGCCGGGGCTGGCGTCGCCTTCAAGACCAACGGCGAGGGCTCCCGCCGGCTGACGCCGTGCGTCACGGCGTTTTCCGTCCGCGCCGTGCAGGACGGCGACGGCTGCGTCTATCGCGGCACTATCGCCTTTTCGCTCGTTCTCGCCGATGCGGCCGGGACGCCTGTCGCCGCGCCCGTCACGGTGTCGCTCGATGACGTCGAACTCGGTCGCGAAACCGGAGCCGCGCCGTCGTGGCTGACGGAGCGATACGGGAAGAAGCTCATCGACGCCGCATTCGGGAAGGTGTCGCTCGCCGCCCTGTCGGCGGCTTCGGACAAATAAGGGTACAGATATGAAAAACGTCATACCACTCATAGTCGCTGTCGTTCTGGGTCTGGTCGCTGTTCTTGCCGTCAACCGGACGCTGGCCAAGTCGGACAAGGGGCATTCCGGGAACAAGATCGTGGTCTTGGTGGCGAACGGAAACCTGAAGAGCGGGCATGTCGTCGGCAAGGAGAGCTTTCGCAGTGTCGAGGTTCCGCTGGCATATGCCCCGAAGCAGCACGTCCTCGGCGACCAGCGGATGTCCATCGTCGGGCAGATGCTCACACGGGACGTCGCCGCCGGCGACTACATCCAGTGGAATGACCTCGGTCAGTCCCGCGGAACCGGCGAATCGGTCGGCGAAGGCGAGTGGGCGGTCTCGGTCGGCTTTCAGAATGCGGATCTGGTCAAGATGCTCAAGCCCGGGGACGAGATCGCCATCGTCGGGATGTTTGATGTCGCCGTCGAGAAGGCGGCGAAGTCGGCGGACGTCGACGCGGAGAAGACGATCGAGCACAAGAAGGTTACGACCGTGCTGTTCCCGCAGATGCGCATCATGGAGCTGACCGATGCGGGCACCGTGCTCTTTTCCGTCCCGCCGCAGCAGGCCATGACGCTGCTGGCGGCGCAAGAGCAGGCGACGCTTTATGCGGCGTTGCGCCGTCCGCATGACGAAAAGGCGACGAATCGCAAGGACAGTGGCGTGTTCGACGGCACGGCGTTTGCGAAAATGCTTTCCGGGTGTCCGGAGATTACGATACCTGACAAGCCGTTTAACAAGATCAAGTGAGGGGGGAGAGATGAGGAACTTGCTTGCCGTTCTGCTTGCCTTGTCTGCCGGAGTGCTGTCTGCCGTGCAGAGGGTGACCATCGAAAAAGGCGGTGCCAAGGTGTTGGACCCGGGGTTCCGGGTCACGGCCTACAAGACCGGAATGAAGGGGATTGTGGGCGTGGAGGAGCTCGAGGGCGGCTCGCTCCGGGTGACGGGGCTGGGTGAGGGCGTGTGCAGTCTCAAGCTGATGGGCGACGGATCGATGGAGGAGACGTATGAAATCGACGTCGGCAGCGACCTGGCCCAGATTCAACGCAATCTGCAGGCCGAATTGGAGGATGTCGGGGGCATTGAGGTCGTGCGCATCGGGCGATCGCTTGTCCTGCGAGGGGAGATCAACGATCCCCGCGGGTGGCAGTTGCTGAAGACGACGGTGAAGGGCGCGGAGTACCGTGAGATCGTCAGGGATCAGACGGTCTTTCGCGTGCAGGCTGACACTTTGAAGGACTTCCGCCAGCAGCTGAAGGATGCCGGATTCGTCATTACGGACAAGGTCGATGACGCCAGTGCGGGCAAGCTCTTTGTCAAGTACGAGGGCAATCTGCTTATCGTCGCGGGCGTGGTTCACTCCCCGGGGGAGAAGGACCGGCTTGAGCGCATCGTCAGGTCCCAGGGAACCTGGCTCCGGATCGAGGGCGCGTCGTCGTCTGGACAGGAGGACTGGAAGACGGTTTGCCGGATGGACATCTCGGTGGACAATTCGCAATTGCGGATGGATGTCGTATTGATCGGCTATGCCGAGACGGACGTCTCGAAATACGGTTCGTCCGACACTTTGCAGCTCGGCGGAGTGTTCCAGGGGCTGATCGACCTGTATTCCGGCCGGACGCGCCATGATAATTTCACCGTCAACGCCAGTTTGAACAGCACGTTGGGGTTTCTCAAGGAGAACGGAATCGCCCGACACTCCATCGGGGGCCACATCTTCTTCAAGAACAACGATCCGGAGGTCCGCAAGCTCAAAATCGGGGGCACGCTGAAGGTCAAGATGCAGGGTGCGACTGCGGAAGGTGCGCCGACTCAGGATTTCGAGGACATCGAATACGGTTTCTTCATCGACAAGAAGCGGGCGGTCTTGATCGACGGGAAAAGCGTGGACGTGGACCTGACAATCAAGCAGAAGACGCCGGAGGCGATGCCGGGAGGCTACGAAGAGGGATACGAGATCCACGAAAACGAGTACAATCCGTCCGTTGTCTGCCCGTTGGGCAAGACCGTCGTTCTCGCGGGTTACAGGAGCATGCTCGAGGAGAGCTCTCCGCCCTCTGGATTTCCGATTCTCCGGCATATTCCGATCGTCAACTGGTTCGTGTCTCAAGAGGGGAACCGGATTGAAAACATGAAGCTGATGATGCTGGTGAGCGTCAGGATCGCCGCCGGCGACGAGCCGGAGGCGCAGCAGGCCGTCTTGCCCTACGAAGATACGAAGAATCTGCCCGCAGAGGTCGAAATACCGAACGACAGACGTTTGGAAGGCCGCCGGAAGTGGCACGGCATCATGTATTTCATGAACTGGTTTACCCCCTGATGATGACGCTGGTTCTGCAGTTTCCGGACGGGCGGACTGAATGTCGCGAACTGCCGGATTCGGACTTCGCCTGGAACCTCGGCCGGGCCGACGGCTCCGATCTCGTGCTGGCCGCCGGAGACGTATCGCGCCGTCATGCGACGCTGTCGCGAATGTCCGGCACGCTCGTGCTGGCGGATGCGGAAAGCCGCGGCGGCACGTGGATGAACGGCGAACGCCTCGTCGCCCCGCAGGTGCTCGCTGCGGGTGATGAGTTTCGCGTGGGATCGTTCCGGCTGAGAATTGAGTCGCGGGTGTCGGCGGCGCATCCCGAACCCCCTCCGCCGGCCCCCTCCCCCGCCCCCGTTCCCGATTCCGTTCCCGACGACGACTTCTCCGCCGCCGACATTCTCTACACGGACGAGTGCATGGTGCTGAAGCGCCGTCTGCACGAGCATATCCTTGGCGAGATGAACCTGACCGAGGACGCCCTCAAGGAGTTCGCCGACGAAACGACGCGCGCCAAGCTGGACGCGTGCGTGGACAGCGCCTTGCGGCAGTTTCGCCACGAATTGCCGGCACAGGTGACGTTGCCGGACTTCCGGCAGGCGCTGATGGACGAACTGGTCGGCTATGGCCCGCTTTCGCCGATTCTCCGGGACAAGGGCGTTTCGGAGATCATGGTCAACGGTCCCGAACGCATATTCATCGAGCGCAAGGGCCGTCTTAGGGAAACGGGCGTCCGATTCTACAACGAGCGTCATCTTATTCAGATCATCCAGCGGATTGTCGAGCCGCTCGGCCGTCACGTCGACGAGGCGAGCCCGATGGTGGACGCTCGCCTGCCTGACGGCAGCCGCGTCAACGCCGTCATCCCGCCGCTGGCCCTGGACGGCGCGTCGATGACGATCAGAAAGTTCGCCGACAAGAAACTGACGACGGAAGACCTCGTCGGCTTCGGATCGATGACGGAAGAGATGGCGGCGTTCCTTAAGGAGGCCGTGCGCGTCCGCAAGAACATTCTGGTCTCCGGCGGCACCGGCTCGGGCAAGACGACCCTGCTGAACGTTCTTTCCCAGTTCATTCCGGGTGGCGAGCGTGTCGTCACGGTCGAGGATTCGGCCGAATTGAAGCTCTCGCACCGGAATATAGTCCGGCTTGAGGCGCGCCCGGCGAACATCGAGGGCAAAGGGCGAATCGCCATTCGCGATCTCGTGATCAACTGCCTCCGCATGCGTCCGGACCGCATCATCGTCGGCGAATGCCGCGGCGCAGAGGCGCTTGACATGCTCCAGGCCATGAACACGGGGCATGACGGTTCGCTTACGACGGCGCACGCCAACAATCCGCGAGACGCGCTCTCGCGTCTCGAGAACATGGTGATGATGGCCGGTTTCGAGCTGCCGAGCTCGGCCATCCGCGAACAGATCGCTTCGGCCATTGACCTGATCGTGCAGCAGACGCGGCTCCCCGACGGATCGCGCAAGATCGTGAAGATAACGGAGGTGACGGGGCGTGAAGCGGACATGATTCTCCTGCAGGACATCTTCGTTTTCGAACAGGACGGATTCGATTCCGCCGGCAAGGTCCGGGGACGTCACACGGCTACGGGCAACATTCCCTGTTTCGTCGACGAACTGCGGAAAAGCGGCGACCTTCGCCTTGACATGTCGGTGTTCGTTCCGAAAACATGAGGTGGCGGAAAACATGAGCGTATCCCTCACGGCACTGGTCTTTGCGGCGACATTCCTGGCGGCTTTCGTCTTCCTCGTCTCGGTGTATCGGACGCTGATCGGCCGGGCTTTGGCGGAACGGTCGGACTTCCAGGTCCTGACGCCGCTTCGGCGGCTGGTTTCGCCGGTGGCGCTGGTCCGTATCCGGTTCGCGACCGCCGGCGTCTTGGCCTGTACGGCCGTTCTGGCGCTGCTTTGGGGGCGGGTCGTGTCTCCCTGGGCCGTTGTCGCGCTGGGTGGCGTCGGCGCGGCTGTCGGTTATCGGCTGCCCATGGTTTGGTTCGCCTGGAAGCTCAAGAAGCGCCGGGAGGCGTTTGACGGGCAGGTGCTGAACCTGACGATGGGGCTTTTCGGCGGACTGCGCTCCGGGCAGGCGTTGCCGCAGGCCCTGGCCGCCGTGGCCCAGCGCGTACCCGATCCGATGCGGGAAGAACTCGCCGTCGTCCTGCGCGAGAACAAGCTCGGGCTCGAACTGTCCGAGTCGCTCGAACGGCTTCACGCGCGCATGCCCGGCGAGGACCTGCGGCTTCTGGTCACTTCGGTCCGGCTCACGCTGCAGACGGGCGGCAGCCTGTCGGAGGTGCTGGAACGCATGGTGGAAATGATCCGCTCGCGGACGGAATTCTACGAGAAGCTGAAGACGATGACGGCCCAGGGACGCTTCGAGGCGATTGCGATGTCCCTTGCGCCGCTTGTCGTCTACGCGCTCCTGAGGGTTATCGATCCGGAGTTGATGAAGCCGCTGACGTCGACGGCTGCCGGCTGGTGCGCGATCGGCGGCATCGTCCTGCTCGTTTCCATCGGCTTCTTCATAATCAACAAGATTGTGACGATCGAGGTGTGACATGGACGAGATGTCGTTCTGGACCTATCCGCTCGTTTTCCTGACGGTGTTCGCCTCGTATCTGATGGTGTCCGGCGCGCTGTCCGTGCCGCGTGCGCTGCGCGGTCCGGGCTGGGAGCGACTGCCGCTTTTCTACCGTCTCTTCCACCGCTATTTCGAGGCCGCGGCATTCGGAATCGGCGCGACCTTGGAGCAGGGCGATCCGGCGCAGGCCAGGCGCATTCAGGCGACGATTCTCAGAAGCGGCCTGCCCCTGACCGCAGCCAAGGTGCTGGGGGCGCGGGTGGTGGCGGCTCTCTCGGGCGGCATCGTCGCCTGTCTCGCCGTGTTTCTGCTGAGCGGAGCCGCCGACGTCGCCGTCGGCATCGGGCTGCTGGCCGCATTCCTCGGCTGGGTCTATCCGACGATGGTCGTCGAGCAGGTCGCCCAGGCGCGCCAGGTCGAGATCATCCGGTCGCTGCCGTTCGCCATCGATCTCATCGTCTCGGCCATGCGCGCTGGCCTTGATTTCGTGGCGGCCATACGCTACTACGTCTCCCTTGGCGAGCGCGGGGCGCTGTCGGTCGAGTTCGGCCTGATGCTGCGGCAGATGGAGCTCGGGAAGAGCCGCGTCGAGGCGCTGTCGGAAATGGCGACGCATGTGCAGACCGACGAGTTCACGGCCTTCGTCGGATCGGTTGCGCACGGCACCGAAATCGGCGCTTCGCTCATCGACACGCTGAAGATCCAGGGCGAGGACATGCGCCGGGCAAGGTTCAATCTGGCCGAGCGCAAGGCCGCACGGGCGCCCTCGATCATGATCTTTCCCATTGCGCTCTTCATCCTGCCGGCCGTCGGCATCGTCGTCCTTGTGCCGGTGCTGATGCGTTTCAAGGCGGCGAAGGGGGGTGCGTAAGATGTCCTTTTCCCTCGTCTTCGCGGTCGGCGGGCCGACGGACGCCCCCGTGCCGGTTGTCGGCGAGCTCTCCGTGCTCGGGCGTTCGCGCAGCTGCGACATCAGGACGGCGCCTGACAATCTTTCCATATCCGGTCGCCACCTGTCATTTGCCGCCGTCGCGGACGGCTTGGAGATGACGAATCTCAGTGCGCATCGCACGCTGGCGGACGGACATCCCCTCGCGCAGGGGGCGAAGGTCGTCTTGCGGGGCGGGGAACGCGTCGAGATCGGCAACGGCTGCGTTTTCGTGGTTCGGGTCGATGGTCTCGCCCCTGCTCAGGCTGTGCCGGAAGCGCAGGGCGACGAGACCGTGTTGCCGGAGGCGGAACCTCCGGCTGCGGCGCCGGCGGACGAGCCCGGACGCAACAGCCCGCCAGCGTCCGCAGGAGGGGCTTCCGCGGTCTCCGAGACGGTTTGGCAGCAGACGCAACTGGCGGGCTCCGAGGAAATCGAAAAGCTCAAGGAGCAGCATGCCAGGGCGCGGACGCGCAGGATGATGATGAAGGTCATGGGCGCGGCGCTGGTCTTCCTCGGCGTGGCGGCTTCGTATTATTTCTTCGTCCGCAAGATACCCGAGCGGGTCCTCTCGTGGCCATGCAAGGCGGACGGACAGTACGATCGGCAGCGGCAGCTCTTTGACGTCCCGTTCGGCAAGGGTGCGGTCGGCCTGGAATATCCTGGCGATCCGTCCTGCCGCGTCGACCGCCAGACGAACGGCACGACGACGGTGACCACGCGTCTCGGCAAGTATCGGGACGTTCCCTATCGGCTGACGTTCTCCTGCCGTCAGGACGCGGACTTCCTGCACAAGGACCGTGCGCGGCTCTTCGCAGAGCTTCGCGAGCGCCTGGAGGAGCGCGGCGGGTGGAATTTTCAGGCCGTTTCTCCGGTCCAGTTCCTGGGTCCGGACAACGGCATACCGGCGATGGACGTCCAGTACTACCGGGCGGAACGCCAGGTGGATGACACGCAGCAGTGGTTTGGGCATCTCCTTTTCGTCGTGCATGGCGACTGCGCCATCACGGTCGCCCGTGAGATTCCTGCCGCGGAGGAATGGCGCGGAGGGCCGTTGCTCGCAGCCAACGTGCCGCTGCTCTTCACGAGCGCCGTCGTTAGCGGGCACTGGGAAGGGTCGCCCGCGGTCCGGGTCGAGTCGCCGACGCGGCTTCTTGCCGAGGCGGAGGGCCTGATGTCGGGCAAGGCCGTGTTCCAGTGGCAGGAGATCTCGTTTCTCATCCAGAGTGCGCTTGTCTCCAGTTCGGGACGCGGGCACGATGGCGAAAGGGCGCTGGCGCTTCTGCGCCAGTTGCGGCTGCGCCAATCCCGCGAGTTCACGCGCCTGCGCATTCTCTGGGAGCAGCACCGCCGGCTGGGCGAGTCCGATGCCTGCAAGCGGACGATTGCCGAGGCGTTGAAGATCTTTTCGTCGCCGGACGACCATCGCAACCTGCTTCTGCGGAAAGGAGTCTGGGAATGAGCCTTCTGTCGCGAAAGGCGACGGCGGACGAGCTTTCGATTCGCCTGGAGCGCGATGGCGTCGTCCTCTACGAGTCGACGTCTTCGGCCTTGCCGCTGCCGCTGAAGATCGGACGGGGAGCGGACTGCGCCTGGCGCGTGCCGGACGACGAGCGGTCGGTGAGTTCGCGCCACGCGGAGATCTTTCTCCGGCGCAAGGGCCTTTTCGTCAAGGATCTCGGCAGTCGCAACGGACTTTACGTGATGGGCGCACGCGTCGTCGAACGGCGGCTTGCGAGCGGCCTTCAGGTGAGCCTCGGGTCCTGCCGCCTGCTGGTCGAGAAAAGCCGCGCCGGCACCGGCGCGCGTGCGCGGCCCTTTCATCGGCTCGAACGGCTCAACGGCGAATCGGCAGGCGTCTTCTACGACCTCGTGAAGGCATCGACGGTCATCGGGTCCGGTGTGACGGATGGAATCCTGTGCTCGGACCTGCTCGTCTCCAAACGTCATGCGGAGATCGTCCGCAAGAGTGACGACACCTGCTGGATCCGGGACCTTGGCAGCCGCAACGGCACGCAGGTGAACAAGGTCGCGCTCAAGGACGCCGACCGCATGCTCCGGGACGGCGACGTGGTCTCGGTGGCGGACGTGGAGTTCAAGTTCAGGGACCGGCATTTCGAGCATGCGGGCGGACATCTCCTCGCCAAGCTTTGCGTGGCGCTTGTGACGGCGGCCGTCTGCGGCTCGGCGTACTTCGTGTGGCAGACGCTCTCGCCTTCGGCGACGTCGGTCATCCGGAACGCCACGCGCTGCGAAAGCGCGGGTTTGTTCGACGAGGCGCTGAAGATTCTCGAAACGGCGTCCGTTGCCCGCGGCGGCGAGTACTACCGTGACGAGGTCGCCCGCAAGCGCGGGGAAATCGAAATCTGGAAGAACACGGTCGACACCTGGCGGAAAGTGCGCCAACAGGTCGCGGGACGCGCCTGGGTTTCCGCAAGCAAGAATCTCGGTGCGCTCCTGAACGCCAGCACCGAACGCTGGGGCTGGAATACGATGGACGCCCAGCAGGAGAAGCTCAAGGCCCGCAAGCTCAAGGAGCTGGTCGATGTCTTTCTGGCGGCGCGAACGGCGCTTGGCGGCACGTTCGCCGAAGACGAGGAGGGCGATGAACGGGCCGCGCTGAATCGGCTTCTGGTCGAAATGGACCGCGCGTTGCGCGACCCGGCCTGGACGGATGCCATTCCCGCGGGTCCCTTGCGCGGCGACATGGCCGAACAGGCGGATGCCGTTCGCGAGGTGATTGCCGATCTTGACAGGATCGCCCGGACGCTCGTTCAGGTGCGGGTGAGCGGCCGGCAGGACCTGGACGGACTGCTCAAGCTCAATGAGAGCCTGCCGGTGCGCATCGGCGAGCTGGAGGCCGTCATCAGGCGCAATTCGGCCCGGGACGCGGAGCGGCGTGCGGCGGCCGAAAGGTCGGGACGCGTGTTCGTGACTTCTCCGATCGTCAGCCGGAACTGCGAGAAGTACCTGCCGACGCTCCGCGCCTTCCTCGTCTCCGGAGAAACGCTGGCGGAGAACGTCCGCCGGCTGGCGTCCGGGAGCTACGGTCTGACGCGCGAGATGCCCCTGCCGTCCGAAGGGCAGTGCGCCATTCATCCGGAGTTCGGTGAGATCCGGCGCAGCTACCAGATCGTCAACGCGCGGCTGTGCGGCGAGGTCGAGTCGTCCGTACGCGACCAGCTGTCCCGTCTCAGGGACGTCGGCCTGGACGCGAACGGACCGCTGCCGGCGTGCCTTGCCGACTTCCTTGACGAGGGCTTCCGCAATGCGGCGCTCGACTGCGACGCGTTCTCGCATCCTCGTCCGCATCTCCCCCGCACCGAACCGTGCGGACGATATGACGCCCTGCTCGGACTCGAGACTTTTGCCGACTATCTGCGGGAAATCGACGGCTCGCGGGAACTGCGCTGTGCGATGGACGGGTCGAGGCCCGTGCCGTCCGTCGTCCGCGCGACCGCGCTCCTGCGGCAGGCGGAGCGCTTCTCCCGTTTCGCGGCCTCCTCCTATGTCCGCCGGCTGATCGCCGAACCGACGGCAACGAACGTCCTGCGGGAGGCGGCCCGCATGACCTCCGACATCGACTCGAAACGCGCGTTGCTCGTCGAACTCCTCTGGAACGACGATTCCCCGGCGCTGCGGCGTCGGATTGTCGCCCGCGCACTGGCGATGGCGTTTGACGACAAGGGCTCGCTTGGCGACGATGCGCCGCTCGGCGTGCTCGACGACCTGCGGGCGCTCGGCCGCTCGGTCGCTGCGCTTAGGCGCAAGATCGAGCAGGATCCGGACCGCGTGGACGAATACCGGGCCGAAATTCTCAAAATCGCCATTCCAGGCCTGAACGGGGCGAACGCCATCTGGGAACAGGTGTCGAAAAAACGGGGGGGCTCGCGTTGAAGGACGACGGTCGCAACGAAGGCGGATCCGTGCTCATGGAGTACCTCGTCGTCACGATGGCGGTGGCGCTTCCGCTTGTCGTCCTCTGGCATACGCAGATTTACGACTCGACGGAGGGTTGCTACCGCGGCGAGATAGGATTGGGGTTGCAGGCGATGTTTCAGCGGGTGCTGGCACACGTCGCCCTGCCGATTCCGTAAACAAGAAGGGAAACCGATGAAAAAAGACCGCAAGATGAAATGTCGAATTCAACGGGCCAAGCGTTCCGCGCTCGGCCGTGTCCTCTGTCGCCTGGCGGGCGACGCGGCCGGCGCCGTGATGATGGAGTACATCGTTCTCGCCGTGCTGCTCGTCGCCGCGACCGTCGGCATCGTCGTCCTCTTCGGGCGCTACATGCGCGCCGAATGGTACACGGCCATGCTCGCGATGATGGGCAAGACCGACTCCGCCGCCGCGAACCAGGAGACGATGCAGGGCAATGTCAAGCAGAATGCCGAAACTGTCAACAACCAGGGCAACACGATTGACGGCGGCAGCAATTCGGGCACGCAGCATACGATGGCCGAATGAAGCCCGCCGTTCTTCTCCTCTGCCTGCTCGTGCCGTGGCTTGCGCTGCTGGCCTGGCGGGACTGCCGTGACCGTTGCCTGCCGAACGTCCTGACGCTCGGCGGCGCGACGGCCGCGCTGGTCTGCCGCTACGCCTTCGGAGGGGGAGCGGTCGGGAATGCCGGCTTGCTGGGAGGCGTGTTCTGCGGACTGTTCCTCCTGTTGCCGTTCATCCTTCGTGCGGCTGGCGGCGGCGACGTCAAGATGCTCTTTGCCGTCGGTTGCGCGACGGGCGTGACGCGGACGATGGACGTCATCCTCTTCACCTCGCTGGCCGGACTTGGACTGATGGCGTTCATGCTTTTCTGGGGAGCGGCGGACGGACGGCGCCTGAAGCATTTTCTGCGTTCGCTCTTCGACTGGCGCTACGACCGTGCCGCCGGACGGGCCGCCTTGCCGCCGAAGGATCACGAGCGGAGCCGAGTCCCGTTCGGCGTGGCAATCGCCGCCGGAACGGTCTTTGCTCTGGCATGGGAGGCGTCGGTCGGATGAGTCGCCGCGGAACCGTGCTGATGGAAACGCTGCTGACGCTGCCGCTTCTGGCGGCGTTGGCCTTCGCCATTGTGCAGTTCTCGCTGGTCTGGTATGCGCAGCTGATGACGCATTACGCCGCCTTCAACGCCGCGCGTGCCGCGCTCGTCTACAACCCGTCGGAATACCGGACCAACGTCAACGGCGTGGTCGTCTTCAAGACCTCCTCCGGACCCTGCTGGCAGGCGGCCGTACGGACGCTTGCCCCCGTGAGCTTCAGTCCTGCCGGCGGCAGCTCGAAGCTGACGGCCGGAGGCTGGTTCTTCCCGGATGCGGACGGAAACCCAACCCACCTTTTGCCGTACGCCTCGCACATTGGCGCGCAAGTGCGCCTGCTCGCGCACGACACGGACGCGTCCTACGGGGAAGACGGCGACACGCAATCGCTGGCCTGCGAGGAGGGAGGAGGGTATGTGAAGGTCTGCGTCGAGTTCGACTTTCCGCTCGTCGTGCCCGTAATCGGCAAGATGCTTGCCTATTTCCAGCACGTGGGCGATCCGGGCTATGGCGGAGCGACGCCAGCCGACGACTGGCAGGTCACGGGCTGGCACGCGCCGTCGACGGGGAATGAAAAGCTCGCCGAAATCCGGTCGGCACATCGGCTCGGCACGGACTACCTGACGCTGCACGCATTCTGCGTCCTGCCGAAGCCCTACTTGACGAATGGCTTTGCCGTCCGCGACACCAAGGCCGACGAGGAGGCGCTCCAATGAACGGAATCCTGCGCGAATTCGTTCGGACGGTCGTGCGGCTCCGCCGCGACGAAAGCGGCGTCGTGCTCATGTTTACGCTTTCCGTGATCCTCATCCTGTATGTGCTCTGCTCCGGCGTCTATGCCGTCGGGGAAACCATTCGTGAGAAGATCGAGCTTCAGGCGGCCTGCGATTCCGCCGCCTATTCCGCTGCGCTCGCCCAGGCCGACGGCCTCTCCCGCATGGCGATGATCAACCGTGCCCTGTCATGGGTCTACGTCCAGCTGTCCAACATGGAGATGGACTACATCACGCACAAGTGGCTGAAGCTGACGCTGAAGAGATTTGACGAAGACCGGGCGGCTTGCAGGAAATGGGCTGATCCGGTTACGGTGTGTATTGGCTGCAGCGACTGCGATGGCTATTTCAAGTCAGCGGGAAAAGGGTGGTTCTGCGGCTCCCACAACGGGGTGACGTTCCAGGACAATTACATCAAGATCAACGGCGCTTCGATTTCCACCAACGACATTAGTGACGCCGTCGCCGCGACGGAGAGCATGATCGCGGCTTACGAGCAGGCGATTCCCAGGATGAAGGCCCTGATCGAAACCCTGAACGGGATGCTGGCGGTCGTCAACGGACAGATGCATAATGCCATTGGCGGCACGGCCCAAGCCGTGCTTTATGCCAATCTGCCGCGGCGGATCAGTCCAACCGTTCCCGGCGTGACCGAAGTCGATGTCGACGTGGCGCGCGACTTCATCTGGCGAATCTGGCGAACGACGCCGCCCAATCCCTATCCCGAAGACGATGCGGACGAGGTGAGCGGCTATTTCAGCGCCCTGCAGAACACCGAGAAGGACGAACGAATGTTCCTCGCCATGGGCGATGGTGCGGCGCATGCGGACCTGTTTTCGTTCTTCCGGGCAAAGGGGCAGGACAAGAACGGCGGACTGGATCAGTGGTACGTGAGGGGCAATCCTAAGGAAATCGAGCGGGATGAGCCGGAGATTGATTATGACTATTCGGCTCAGATCATGCGCGGAATCTGCCGCGTCTACAAGAACGCCAATCATAAAGGCATCAACAAGAAGTCGAAGGTGATGCGGGGGCGGCATACGGGCGTAATCTTTGATACGGCGCCTTCCTGCATCAACACCCAGGATTTCAACCCGGAGAAATGCCGGAGCATCGGCGACTCCGTTGCGCTGTACGCCGATTACGAATGGCGTTCGACGAAGCACTTGTGCGTCTGCCATCCGAAGTCGTGGGGGCGTGTCAGGCATAACAGTATCAATCTTCCAATGCCGAGCTTCGAAGGGCGCCACATAGGGGAGCATGGATATGGGATTGATGGAATTGCCTATTCGGCAAAGTCCAATTCGCGCAGTGCTTATGGCGCTGACAGTTGCTATTTCGATCAGGCCAAGTTTGCGCTCCACAGTCTGCTCCTGACAACGCCGTGCGATGAGATCAAGTCTTGGCTGCTCTTGCCGCCCTTTTCTTATCCCTATGGCTTCGGGCGCATCTATGGCGATGACCGGGAGATCTGCAACGAAACGACGTATCAGTATTATGCCGGCGAGGTCGCCAAGCCGTGGGTGCTGAATGAGCGTTTCTACGGGCAGGACGGATCGATCGTCGTCGGTCTGGCGCGCAAGCAGCGCAACCCCTGGGCGGTGCTTTTGCGCCGTGCGGCGAATGCCGTGGGGATGGACGGTGTCATGAGCGCTTTCAATCCGACATCATATCGGGAAAAGACGTATGCGTCGGGCAATCCGGGTGCGGCCCCGATGACGGAGAACTACATAACGGCGTTTTCGGCGGCACGGGCGGCGCACCGCTACCATCCGTCTCCCGAGGCGGCGGAACTGATCGGCGGCGAGCATCCCGGCTGGGACGACGTGCGCTATTACGAGACGCGACACGATGCCGTCTGCAAGCATGTGGTCGTGCACGAATCGCCTGAGTTTTCCGACACCGGCGTCGGTTGCGTGTGCGATGCGGCGAGTGGCGCGACCAAGGACAACAGCAAGCGCTACGCCCGCTGCTGGAATCTGTGCGAAACGGACTGGGATGCGACACTGCTGCCGTTGCGTTTCGCCGCCTCAAGCGCTGGGGATTACGACAGTTTCGTCCGCAAGCAGGTCAAGTACTCCAGTGCCGTGAAGGACGACGACACCTTCCGGTCGGCGCTGGTTTCGACGAACGCTTACAATGCCGCGCTGGGTTGGTTGCCGTTCTATGATTCCGACGGGAGACTGCTCATGGACATGTCCGTCGACCTGTCGGATTATGTGCTGCAGTCGCCGGAAAGCAGGTTTCTCGCGATGCCGCAGCCGTTGCTCGTGCTGACAGCCCAGTCGCAGCCGGGCGCCCAGACGGACAGGCGCGGCTTCCTATGGTCATTTGACGTCAAGTCCCGCTCCTCTGAACAGCGTCAGCCGGGAAGGTGGCTGGACGAGTCGAAAGAAAACATCCGGCAACGGATACTTTGAGGTTACAGCGAAAGGAATGACATGCGAAAGACAGTCAGGTGGAGTTGGGCCGTGGCGGCGGTGAGCGCCTGTGTGGCGGGCGCGGCGTTTGCGGCGAGCGAGCCGACGGGCGTCAGACCGTCGTTCAGACAGGATCTCGGCGATGCCGACGGGCGCATGGCGGCCTACCTGTGCGCGTTGGGCGATTTCCGAAATGCCGCCGTCGAGAAGGCGTCGGCCGTAGTCGCCCGGCAGTTCGTCCCCGCCGCACAGACGAAGTGGAACGCCGACGTGGCGGCTGAGATGGACGATCGGCTGCTGGCGGACTTTTTCCGTGGCGCCATCGCGATGACCGGCCCCCAGACACCGGACGGCGGCATCGGAGGCCTGTACAACCCCTGGTGGGATGCGCTGCTGGTGATGCGTCTCAAGCCCAAGGAGAACGGTCCGGAAGCGTCCTTTGCGGTGACGGAGTTCCATTTCCTGAGCGGCGAGACCTTCCGCGGCGAACCCGTAGAGCGCGATCCGAAGGAGATTTCCTGCCGGACGGTCGTGCCGGAGGGCGATCCGCTTTCGGTCGAGCTGTGGCGCGTCGTCGCGGCAACGCGGCGGAAGTTCGAGCAGGCGTTTCCGATGGACGGAAAGGTCGGTTGGGGCGGATTTGCGTCCAAGCTGCTGGCGCTGGACCGCGTCCGCGAACATCAGCGCATCGTGGCGAGGGCGGCCTTGCGTCTCAAGCTCCGCCAGACGATTCTGCGCGATCCTGCGGCGCTGGGCAAGTCCAAGGTGTTCGAGAATCTCGTCAGGACTGGCAATCACTATCAGCTCTTCACCTACTTTCGCGATCCGAACTGTTTCGGCGTCATGCGGACGCTTTCGGAGCTGCCGGCGGTCTTCCGCCAGGATTTCACGCTTTATGGCTACGTGCCGACGACGGAGGGCGCCCAGTATCTTTATGTGAACGCCAAGGTGCCGCGGCTTTACGCAACGATTGCGGTTCCGAAGGACGTCGGGAAAAGGCCGGCGTCGCTGGAATGGTTCGACCTGGCCCAGGCCGACGACCTGCTGCGCGTTTGGAATGCCCGTGACGACAAGGAGGCGAAATGAAAATGCAGAACTTGCGGTCTTCGGCCGTATCGGTCGTCCTGCTGTCGCTGTCCGTGTTTTCGCACGCTCCGGCACTGGCGCTGGAAGGCGGGAACTCGGGCGCTTCCTCGACGGGGTCCGGTTCCCTGTCGGCGGACGTCGCGACCCTGGTGACGGACAAGTTCGGGGAGGTCGTCGGCAGGACCGTCGCCGACGAGGGCCTGGCGCAGATGGTGACGGAAGCCGTCAAGACGAAAATCGACGAGGCGCTCCAAAAGGGCGAGAAGTGGGTTGAGGATGGCGGCATCCGCAAGACCGTCCAGGAGCAGTTGGAGAAGCAGCTTGACGGCAAGGTTTCCGACGCGGACAAGCAGCGCATCCTCAATCTTGCGGACACGCTCTGCAACGTCGGCGCCGACGGCGGCGTGAGCTTCGTCCAGACGCTTGGAAGCGACGGCAAGGACCTGGCCGTCTCGCTCGCGGTGAAGGAAATCGAGCGGCAGATCTCCTCCGCGCTGCCCAAAGACGTCGCGGACAACGTCAACGCCATGGTCGAGGTGCTGGCCGCTACGGGGAACGTCAACGATCCGTCCGTCAGGGCGGAGATGATCAACGCGATCCAGTCGGCCGTCTCCGAATACGTGCCGTATGCGAATTCCGCCACGACGATCAACGATCTCGTCCGGCAGATTGCGGACGGCCAGGCCGTGGACGTGATGACTGCGGCCAAGGACCTCGGCAAGAGCATCGGCGTGGACGCGCTCAAGGAGGCCGTTTCGGCGAATCTGGACAAGGCGGCTGCCGAGCGGGTGAACGCGCTGATCGACGCCTATACGAAGGATGGCGTTGGGGGCCTGACGGACGCCGCGATCGCGGAGATCGTCGCGGCCATCGACAAGTATGCGCCCGGGACGGATTCCTCCAATGCGCTCAAGGACGTCGTCGGCAAGCTGAAGGACGGCACGATCCAGGCGTCCGACCTGAAGAAAGCCGCCACCGCACTCGGCGTGGACGGCACGAAGAAGCTGATCGATTCGAGCAATCTCACGGACGAGCAGAAGAATGCGGCCAAGGAGGCGGTTGATGCGATCGCTGAGAACGGCTGGTCCGGACTTACCGACTGCGTTCAGGAATACATCCGGCAGAATGTCACGGACAGGTTGGGTCAGGAGGCTGGCGATGCCGTCGCCAACATCTTTGAAGCCGTCGTCAATCCGGGCGTGGACGTCTGGGACGCGCTGAACACGAATGCGCCGATTATCGGCAAGGCGCTGGTCGATACGGCGCTGGTGAGAGTGGAGCAGTGGACGGCCGATCAGCTCGACCGGCTGATCGCCAAGAATCCCTTTATCGCCGAATTGTTCGGCAGATTGGGCATCGACGGCAGTGGCATCGTCGCGGGCGTGAAGAACATCTGGAACGTTCTCAGCACCAAGGACATGGCGGAGGCCTTCGCCGAACTGTCGCAGATGGCGGTTGATTTCCTGAAGGACATCGCCGCCAAGCTGATTGACTGGGGGGTCGAGGCGCTTATGAACTGGGCCAATTCGATCATCGGCAAGGTCATCGATTGGCTTGCCCAGATGATCGGCAATGCCGCACAGGCGGTTGGCGACGTGCCGGCGATACGAAGCGCCTTGCAGAAGCTGCAGTGCGCGTTGTGCGCCGCCAAGACGAACGGCACGCTGACGGTGTCCGCCTGTGGCGTAGGTTCGAATGTCGTCAACTGGATCGAGGGCAAGGTCAATTCGAAAAAGAAGACGGAAGGCAAGATCGACAAGTGAAGTCGGTGCGGACAGGCGTATCGCAGGGCAGCGTGCTCATGGAGTGCATAGTTGTCCTGCCGCTTTACCTGGCGCTGTTCGGCGGCCTGTTCTTTCTCGGGGAGGTTGCGGTCAACCGCCTGCGGATGAAGGTCGGCGACTTCTCCGTGACGTGGATGGGCGGTGACCGGCACGGCGTCGAAGTGTCGGGCGATGACCGATTCGGGATGGAGTACCTCTTCCAGGAGCGTTTCGACTCCAAGGGCTCGTACAGCGTCTGGGAGGCGCAGTATGCGAACGGCAGCGGCACGGCCGTCAACAAGATCAACTACCACTCCGCACTCTATCAGGGATGCGTCGATTTCACCGTCGGCATCCCCGATTGGATTCGCGGCCTGCTCTTTGCCCAGACCGCCATGACGGGCGCGGAAGACGGGTTGCCGGATGTGGACGGACCGCCCGGCGTTCGTGAGTGGGATGCCGTGAATGAGGTCGCGATCTTCGGGGGCGATTCCTATCCGCGTTCCGTCTCGATACACCGCATCCGCCCGGCGACGCTCCAGGATCCGTCCTTTGCCGCGGTGCTGAGGACAAACTACAACCGCGCCCGCACGGGAGGGGATGCGGAAATGGACTGGCCGGCCAAACGCGCACAGGTCATGCTGGCGGACAACACGCTGCTCAATGTCATTGCCGACAGTTGGATCGTGTCGGTCCAAGACGTAGGTGCGAACAACGTGCAGGCGATCAGCCAGGTGACTGCCGCCGATGTTCCGCGGGCGCTCGCACAGTTTGGAGAGTAGGGATATGAAAGCGACGATTATGCTGGTTCTGGCGCCGAGCCTCGTCCTCGGCGTGGCGATGGCCGAGACGGGGGGAGCGGCGGGAAACGAGCCACCGCGTTCGTGCGGGTGCGCACGCCCTGCTCCGTCCGAAGCGGACACCGGGGTGACGGCGGAGCAGCTGGATGCGGCGATTGCCGAACTGCAGCTGCTCAAGACGCGGATTCCGCCGGGCGGATCGCTCAAGCCGCCGACCCCGAAGGAAATCGTCGCGCAGCTGGAGGCGTTCAGAAGCGAACCGGAATTTGCGCAGCTGCCGGAGGAGCAGCGACGGAAGTTCGAGGAGGGGGTGGCGCAGTTGCGCCGAGAATTGTTGCACAAGCCGGCGGCCGCCCGTCCTGCGCACGGCTGGACGTCAGCCAGTCCTTCGCCCTATGTCGTTCGCGAAAACGGACGGAGCGTTTACTTCATTCCGAAAGGACGCCGGCGGTGAGCGGGCGTTTCGAACACGTTTCGTTCGCGGCGAAAAGCGACCCCGGCCTGCAGCGCACCCGGAACGAGGACGCCTTCGGCGCGTTTCCCGCCTACGGCGTCTGGTGTGTCGCGGACGGCATGGGCGGCGGCCAGGACGGGGCTCTCGCTTCTGCGACGGCAGTCCGGTTCGTTGAGAACTATCTCCGGTCGTTTCCGCCGCTCGACCGCGCGAGCTATGCCATCGACGACGTCCTGGACAATGTGCGGGATGCGGTCAACGAAGCGTCGGAGTTCCTTTTTGATCACACGAAAAGGCTCGGACTCAAGGGGTGCGCCACGACGTTTGCCTGCATTTGCCTGGACGGGGCCCGTCCGACGGCGGCGTTCGTCCTGCATGCGGGAGACAGCCGCGTTTATCGCCTGCGGGACGGCGTGTTGCGGCAGGTCACCAAGGACCATTCGCTCTCCGAGGCGATGGGGGTGGACGAGTCGCGCCTCAGCTGCGATCTGCGGTCGATTATCACGCGCGGCGTTGGCGTGGAAAGCGAAGTCGTGCTTGAAACGTCGCCTGTCGATCTGGCCGAAGGGGATTCGATTCTCCTCTGTACCGACGGATTGACGCGGATGGTTCCCGCTGACACGATACGGGCCGTCCTGTCGTCGGATGGGGCCTGCGACGAACAGGTGGCCTCGCTCGTTGCCGCGGCCAACGGGGCCGGGGGCGTGGACAACGTGACGGTGGAGGTGCTGAAGCTCGGGAAGCTGCCGCCGGAAAGCGACACGGTGGAAATGCGGGACGAAGATAGAATGAATACCGTCCATGTGTCGGATCGCGTCCGATGAGGGATCCAGTGTGGCTGTCTCGTGTAACCCTAACTCCAACTAAGATCAATCAGAACTGACATGCAGGACAACAATTCGTTTCTGACGCTGTTCCTTCAACCGGTGGCGGAATATCTCGGTGACGACACCGTCAGCGAGATCCTGATCAACGGGCCCGCATGCGTGTACGTCGAACGCAAAGGCAAGCTGGAGGAGGCGCCGGCGAAGTTCGTGAGCGAACCGGCCCTGAAGGCGGCGGCCGCGAACATCGCCAAGTCGGTCGGACGAATCCTCGACGAGATGCATCCGCAGCTTGACGCTCGTCTCCCGGATGGCAGCCGCGTTCATGCGGTAATTCCGCCGCTCTCGCGGGTCGGAACGGTCATTGCGATCCGCAAATTCAAGAAGGATACGCTCACCGTCGACAAGATGCTGGCTTTCGGCAGCATGGACGAAAAGCTGCGGCGGCTCGTCCGCGCCCTGGTTCTCCTGCACAAGAACGTGATCGTGTCGGGGGCGACTAGCTCCGGCAAGACCTCCGTTCTCAATGCCTTGAGCTCCTTCATTCCCGGGAACGAGCGCGTGCTGGTCATCGAGGACGCCAGCGAGCTTCAGCTTCAGCAACGGCACGTCGTGCCGTTCGAGACGCGCAAGGCGGACAAGAACGGACAGGGCGAGGTGACGATTCGCGATCTCATCCGTTCGGCGTTGCGGCTCCGCCCCGACCGTATTGTCATCGGCGAGATTCGCGGCGGCGAAGCGCTCGATCTGCTGCAGGCGCTCAATACGGGCCACGCCGGCTCGATGAGCACGATTCACGCGAACTCGCCGCTGGATGCCTTGAGCCGCATTGAGACCTGCGCGCTCCTGAGCGGCATCGACATCCCCCTGGCGGCCCTTCGCGCTCAGGTCGCGAGCGCCATCGGCGCGGTCGTCCATACGGCGCGGCTTGCCGACGGTTCGCGCAAGGTCGTGTCGGTTTCCGAAGTGCTTCCGCTCGACGGCGGCGACTATCGCGTCCGGGAGCTGCGCCGTTGGAAAACGGAGTCCATTTCGCCTGACGGCACCGTCTGCGGCGTTTTTGCAACCGGCGACGCGCCCTCGTTCGCCGAAGATGCCCGCATTGCCGGCATCGAACTGTAAGGTTGCCGGTTATGGACGTTTCTCGTATGCCCAAGGAGGGCGACCGGTTCGGCAACTGGATTATCGAGCGTACGCTTGATAAGGGCGGGATGGGACAGGTTTATCTCGCTTATAATCCCGATCTCGGGAAATCCGAGAAGGTTGCGCTGAAAGTCCTTGATCCGACCGTGGCCGAACGGGATGCTGATTTTGTCAAGCGATTCTACCAAGAGGCATCCATTGTATTCAAGACGCATTGTCCGCACCTTGTGTCGATTCACGATGCGGGACGTGATGCTTCTTCGGGTTGCTACTATATCGTCATGGAGCATCTTGGCGGCGGTACGCTGCGCGACCGGATTCGGAGCCGGGGCCGCATTCCGTGGCGGGAGGCGCTGTCCGTCGTCCGGTCGGTCGCCGTGGCCCTTGCGGCCGTCGCCAAGCGGAACTCCGTCCATCGCGACATCAAGCCGGAGAACATCATGTTCACGGCGGACGGGGTTGTCAAGCTGGCGGACTTTGGCATCGCCAAGGCGGCGCAGGATGACGTGCCGGACAATGCCGATCCGTTGAAGACCCGCGCCTTGCAGATATTCGGCACGCCGTCCTATATGTCGCCGGAGCAGATGTCCGACGCTTCCAATGTCGATGCCCGCGCCGACATCTGGAGTTTGGGCGTCGTCCTCTTCGAGATGCTCGCCGGCGCAAGGCCCTATCCCGCGCAGGATCTCGTTCAGGCCGGGGCGTTTCTGCTCTCGCCGCAGCCTTTCCCCGACATCCGCACGTTTAAGGCCCCCGTCATGGTCGGTGCGCCGCTACCGGCGGAAGAAGCCATGCAGACTCAGGCTACGGTGGCAACGCTGGCGATGTGCGCGGATGCCGTGGAGGTTCCCGACGAAGTGGCCGACCTGTTGGCCCGAATGTGCGACAAGGATCTTGGCCAGCGCATCGCCACGAGCGAAGCGGTGATCGAGGTCATCGACCGACTGCTGAAGGATTCCGATTCGACCTCGGCTGAGGCTCCCGCTGCGGCACGGCTCGCGTCCGCGACGCGGCACGCATCCGTTTCGAGGCAGCCGCACACGGGGCGGAAAAGATGGTTGCTCCGGATTGCCTGTGCCGCTCTTGCCGTGATTTTGGGCGTACTTGGCGCTTTTGTGCTTCGGCAGCCGCATCCGCCTGCCACCTCGGCCCCCGTGTCGCCCAATCCGACCAATCGGCCTGCGTCTAAGGTCCAGGGGACGGCGGCAAACGCGAAAACGGCCGTCTCGGGTAATGTCATGGCGAAGCCCCCGCAGCCGCTCCCGCCGGTCGCACCGACCGTCTCTCCCGCTCCTCCGTCAGGCCCGACGACGGCGGTTCTCCGGACGGTGTCGCAAGTTTCGGTATTCCAGCCGCAGCGCGGAAGCATCGCTTCGGTCCTTTCGCAGTTGGATGCGGAGATTGGCAAAAAGCCCGTCCGTCTCAAGGTGTCGCTGTCGGCCTTGGCGCAGCTAAAGGACTTGTCGGTCGAGCGCTACGAACAGCAGCTGCTGGTTCCGGCGATAGAACGTTTGCAGATGTCCGGAGTGAGCTTTTCTCTCGTGCCTGGTCCGGGGAAATATGGCTCGGTTGTCCGAGAGCTGGCCAGACGATTCGGTTGTGACCTTGATTGACAGTGACCGCCGTCACTCGGTCTTCCTGCCGTGCGGACCGATGTGCGCCGCCCGCGGCGGTTTCGTCATCCGCTTCGAGCCGGTTCGGTAGGGCCTGCGTCCACCGGCCGTTCGGCGTCCGCCCTCCCCTGATGAAGGGATTGGGGGAAGCGCATTCCTGTGATAGGATATGGGCATGAAAACCACTGTCCTTTTCCTGTCGGTTCTGGCGCTGATGCCGGTCGGGGCCGTTTCGGTTGACGTGACGGCGTCGGGTACGCCTTTCCGGCACTACTGGAGCTTTGGCGTCGGCGCCGGTCGGGTCAACGAGGGCCTTCGCGCCGCGTGGCACGAACAGCTTGTCCGCGCCCGGAAGGAGTGCGGCTTCCGCTATGTGCGCATGCACGACACCTTCAACGACGATATGTTCGTCTACCTGCAGGACGCGAAGTCGGGCAAGGTCACGCTCAACTTCCAGTACGTCGACGAGGTCTACGACCGCATGCTGGCCGAGGGCGTGCGCCCGTTCGTCGAGCTCTCGTTCTTCCCGAGCGCGCTGGCGAAGGCTGGCGGTGCGCGTCGCCAGATGTGGTATCGCAACTGCGTCGAGCCGGATCGCGCGCATTATCCCGAGTGGGGACGCCTCTGCGAGGAGTTCGCCCGTCACCTCGTCGGCCGCTACGGCATCGAGGAGATCGCGACGTGGTACTTCGAGGTCTGGAACGAGCCCAATCTCTACCATGGCTTTTTTCACGGCACGAAGAGCGATTATTTCGAGCTCTATCGGGTCTCGGCCACCGCCTTGAAGCGCGTGGATGCGCGGCTCCGGGTGGGCGGGCCGGCGACTTCGAACTTCATTCCCGATGCGCGCCATGACGGCGAGATCCAGGACAACACGATGAGCCGTTTCTATCCGCAGGCGACGATCAACCGGCAGCAGTGGAAGGGCGTGTGGATCGAGGAGTTCCTCGCCTGGTGCGCCCGGGAGCGGCTTCCGGTCGATTTCGTCAGCTGCCATCCGTATCCGACGGACTACGCGCTCGATCCCGAGTCGGGTCGCTCCAAGGATGCGATTCGCCATGTCCACTCGCTCCGCGACGACCTGGACTGGCTCCGGGCCGCGCTTGCGCGGAGCGCGTATCCGCAGGCGGAGATTCATCTGACGGAATGGTCCACCTCGCCGAACTCCCGCGACCCGATGCACGACCGCCTGCCGCCGTGCGCGTACCTCGCGAAGGCGATCTTCGCGAACCTCAACAAGGTCGATTCGCTCATGTACTGGACCTTCTCCGACATCTTCGAGGAGAAGGGCGGCGGCGGCGAAATCTTCCACGGCTCGTTCGGACTGCTCAACTTCCAGGGCATCCCGAAGCCGACGTATCATGCCTTCCGCATGTTCCATCAGCTCGGCGACGTGGCGATCTGCAATGCGGACCCCGTCTTGGTGACGCGCAACTCCAAGACCGGCAAGACCGCCGCGCTGATCTATGCGTATCCTGCGGAGTACGAAAGTCACGTGCCGTCCGCGCGCGATGTCGCGAAGATGACGCAGGCGTCCGCGACGGACGTGGACCTCACCCTGACCGGCCTCGCCGCGGGCGCGACCTTCGAAATCGAGACGCTCGACTTTGCGCATGGCGACGCCTGCTCCGCCTGGGAGGCGATGGGCCGTCCCCATGCGCCGACGATCGCGCAGACCGCCGCCCTGAAGGCCCGGGCCGAAGCCACGCTGCGGGAACTTGTCCGCGCGGCGGAGGACGGCACGCTCACCTACAAGCGCACGCTCGCCCCCTGGTCGCTCGTGCTCATTCGCGAACTGTAAAGGAGTCCCCATGATCGCACTGTTATTGGCCTTTCTCGGGTGGACCGAGCCTCAGCCTGCAAGGAACTGGCAGGAATCCTCAATCACCGGCAACGGCACCATCGGTGCAATGGTGCGTGGCAACCTGAACGAGGAGACGATTACCATCAGTCATGCCGCGCTCTATCTGCCCGAGCCCGGAACGAAGATGCCACGTCTTCAGAATCGCGCGGAGCCGAGTCCGGACGACTATGTCGAGCGGGACGGCTTCATGGCGGCCTGCGACTTGCGCATCGGTATGGACGTGCGGCGTCCCACGGACTACGTGCGCGGTACGGACTTCGAAACGGGCGAGTGCTTCGTTCGCGCCAGGGATGGCCGCGGATGCGCCGTCGAGCGGCGTGTTGTTGCGCTCACCGAGGAGAATGTGATTGCCGTGCGCGTCGCCGACGAAGGCAAGCGCAGCATCGCATTCGCGTTGACGGGGGTTCCGCTTGCAAGCCGCGCGGACATGCAGGCCTATGTGAAGGGGATTAGGGAAATCGTCTCCACGCCGCAGTACTATCGCTGTGACTATAGGCACAGCAATCCGTGGAATCCCTCGGCGGGATACGAGGTCGTTCTCGTCGAAGGACGCATCGACCAGACAAAGGGCGTGCGCGAGGCCTACGTGGCGGTGGCTCCGTTCACGGCGACCGAGAAGACGAAGCGTTCGGCGCTTGAGGCGCAGGCGATGGCGGCGGCGAAGCAGGGGTATGACGCGCTCGTCGCGCGTCAGGCCGAGCGGATGCGCGAGCTGATGGGCCGCGTCAGCTTTGAACTGGAGGGACCGAAAAACACCGCCGAGATCGTCAGCAAGTTCAATGCCGCGCGGTATAACATCATCTCGTCGACGGGCGGACGCCACGTGCCGAATCTGCAGGGAATCTGGGCGGGGACCTGGAGTGCCCCGTGGAAGGCGAGTTTCACGGTCAACGGCAATATGCCATGCGCGATTTCATTCTTCAACCGTGGTGCCACGCCGGAGTTGAATGAGGTGCTCTTGGGTTGGATTGAGGACCGCCTTCCCGCGATGCGCGAAGGGGCTAGACTTCATTACCATGCACGTGGTTTCCGCGCGGCTGCACAGACGACGATGGCGGGAGTGGAGACGGACTTTAATCCGAACTATCCCCATCTGTACTGGCACGGTGGCGCGGCGTGGCTCCTGAGTCGTCTCTACGACGGTTTTCAGCACACGCAGGATCTTGCCTACCTGAAGCGCATTTATCCGCTCATGAAGGAGCAGGCGGGCTATTATGAGGACGTGCTCGTCGAGATGGCGGACGGGACGCTTGGCTTCCTGCCGAGCTATTCGCCGGAGAACCAGCCGAAGGGGAAGCGTCCGACTTCCGTCAATGCGACGATGGACAACGCGATTGCCAAGCAATTCCTCGACGAGGTTGTGGCGGCGGGAAGCATCCTTGGGGAATCGCCCGAGACGCTCGCAAGCTGGACGGCCATGCGCGCGCGTCTCACGCCCTATGCCGTTTCCGAGGAGGGCTGTTTCGCCGAGTGGCTCGCGCCCGATCAGGCGGATAACAACGAGCATCGCCATGCCTCGCATCTCTATCCGCTTTACGATCAGGCCCCGGCGGAAATCGTGACGAACGCGGCACTCGTCGCTGCGGTCAAGCAGACGATTGACGCACGCATGGACTTCAATGAGAATCGCTCGAAGACGATGGCATTCGGTTATGTGCAGAATGGACTCGCCGCCGCGCACCTCGGGGATGCCGAGCGGGCCGAGCGTTGCCTTAAGCTCCTGACGGCGAAGAGCTGGCTTCGTGGTGGCGGGAGCTGCCATGATTGGAACAACTGCTTCAATACCGACATTTCGGGCGGTTATCCGTATCTTATCAGCGCGATGCTCGTGCAGTCGGCTGTCGATGGCACGATCCGCTTCCTGCCCGCAAGGCCGAAGAGCTGGAAGAAGGGTGCGCTTCGTGGACTCCTCCTCCGCGGCAACATCCGTCTCAAGGAACTGGTCTGGGAAGGCGACATTTACACGGCGACGCTTGCATATCCAGATGGACGCCTCGAGACGCGCACCAATCGTCCCCCCGCGTGGGAGAATCCGCGGGTTAATGCCATTAATAAACTGCCGCCGCGTGATGAGCTGATTCCGTGTGCGACGGAGGCGGAGGCGCGGGCCCTTGCGAATCTCGAGCTTGAGCGTACGGCGTCCAGGTGGGTGATGGACTTGAATGGGACGTGGGCGTTTGATTGGAGGAAGCGTCCCGACGTGGATTGGGAGGTGGTTGGCGAGACGATTGCCGTGCCGGGATGCTGGCAGCTTGCGCGGCGCAAGGACGGCGGGAGGTACGATCCGCCGATCTACACGAACTACAACTATCCGCACGTCAACAATCCGCCCCACATCATGGAGGATCCGCCGACGAACTTCACGCAGTTCGTCTACCGGAATCCCGTGGGACGCTACACGCGCACGTTCACGATTCCGTCTGCATGGCAGGATCGCCGCATCATCCTTCACTTCAATGGCGTCGCGAGCGCGATGGAAGTGCGCGTCAACGGATCCTTCGTCGGCTACTCCGAAGATTCCCGTCTCCCTGCAGAATTTGACATCACCACCTTCCTCAACCACCAACCTTCAGCCTCCAACCTCCTTTCGGTTGAGGTTTACCGTTGGTGTGACGGATCGTATCTGGAGGATCAGGACTTCTGGCGGCTTTCTGGCATTTATCGCGATGTGTGGCTGCAGGCGGAAGGTCAGGACTCCCCGCACGATCCGACGACGCTTGTCTCGGGTGATCGGCGTCCGGGCGAGAAGACATGGACGCCCGAGGAGCCGAATCTCTACGTGCGCACCTATCAGGCACCGAACGGGGACTGGTATGCGTGGAATGTGGGACACCGCACGATTGCGATCTCCAACGCGGTCGTGTACGTCAATGGCGAGCGCCTCGTCGTGAAGGGCGTGAACCGTCACGAGATGTCGCCGACAGCCGGGTATACGCTCACGCACGCCGAGATGGAGGCGGATGTGAAGCTTCTCAAGTCCTTCGGCTTCAATGCGGTTCGGACCTGTCATTATCCGAACGACACGTATTGGTACAGGCTTTGCGACAAGTACGGACTCCTCCTCGTCTCCGAGGCGAATGTGGAGTGTCACGGTTCGGGACAGGGCAACAGGTTCCGCAGTTGCGCACGACGTCCCGAATGGCGTGATGCGTTCATCGAACGCGGCACGAATATGGTTGTCACATTCCGCACGCATCCGTCAATCTACTTCTGGTCGCTCGGGAACGAGTGTTGGGACGGCGCGAACCTGCAGGCGGAATATGACGCGATGAAGGCGATCGATGTGACGCGTCCGATCCAGTACTCGACGGGGAAGCCAGAGCCGTATTCGGACATTCTCGCGCCGATGTATCACAAGGTTGCCTGGTGCGGGAACTATGCGACGAACAATCCGTCCAAGCCGCTCATCCTCTGTGAATATTCGCATGCGATGGGCAACTCCTGCGGCGGACTCTTCGCCTATGCGGATCTCGCAAAACGCGAACCGTCCTTCCAGGGCGGCTTCATCTGGGACTTTGCCGATCAGGCCCTGCTTGTGGACGGCGTGCTCAATTATGGCGGCGATTTCGGCGACGTGCCGAATAATTCAAACTCCAACTGCAACGGAATCTTCGACCCGTTCCGCAAGCCCCACCCGTCGGCCTACGAAGCCGCCGTCCTGAACGGGGTTGCACCTCATCGTGGCGCCGCCGCCCTCGGCGTCGCGCCCAGAACCGAAACACCGCCGCACCTCCCCACCGTTCTTGCCTCCCTCCGCCGCAACTTCGCGCGCGCCGAGACCGACAATGACCGCGGCGCGAAGCTCTCTCGTCAGTCGCGCGTCTGGTTCGAGGCAACGAAGACGCAGCTGCTTCCGAAGGGCGTAACCGAAGAGCTTTCCGTCGCACCGCAGACCGACGGCTCAACGCGCGTGGCATGGACGCTCCATGTGCCGGAAGGGCTGCCGCCGATTCCGCGCGTCGGCCTTTCCTTCCGCGTCCCTGGTCGGCCTGATGACGTTGTTCATTGGACCGGGTGCGGTCCGTACGAGAATTACGACGACCGCAAGACGGGGCTTGTTGCCGCTCCTTGGGCAATGACGGTCACTGAATTGAACGATTCGGGCTATGTGCGCCCTCAGGAATGCGGTTATCGCACGGGAACGACGAAGCTCGAAGTCGCCGGTCTCGCTTTCGAGGCCGGGGCAGGCACATCCTTTGGGTTCAATGTCTGGCCCTGGACGCAGGAGGCGCTCGCGAAGGCCGCGCATGTTGAGGCTCTTCCTGCGCCCGACGGCACCCTCACGGTCAACATCGACGCCGTGCAGATGGGCGTCGGTGGCGATGACAGCTGGGGCGCTATGCCGCTTCCGCCGTTCATCCCTGGCGCCGGAACCTACTCCCTCTCGTTCGTACTTTCACATTCAAAGTAACTTCTTATGCTTTCTTCACTTGTTCTGGCTGCGGCCGTTACGGTTCCGCTCAATCCGATTTCAATTGAACGTCGTGCGGAAGCGGAGGCCCGAGCCGCGGCGTTGATCGCGGAGCTTTCTCCGTCCGAACGCCTTGCGCAGCTGATGATGGGTGCGCCGGGCGTGGATCGGCTTGGGATTCGTCCCTACCATTGGTGGAATGAGGCCCTGCACGGCGTCGCTCGGGCGGGGCTGGCAACGGTTTTCCCCCAGTCCATGGCGGCTGCGGCGACATTCGACGCGAAGCTCCAGCGTGAGGTTGGCGCGATCGTTTCGACTGAAGCGCGAGCGAAGTACAATCTCTTTCGGCGGAAGGGCGATTACGGCATCTATCGCGGACTGACGATGTGGAGTCCGAACGTGAACATGTTCCGCGATCCGCGCTGGGGGCGTGGACAGGAGACGTTTGGAGAGGATCCGTACCTTGCCGGCGTCTTGGGTGGCGCCTATGTGTGCGGCTTGCAGGGTGATGACGCGAAGTATCTCAAGACCGCCGCGTGCGCCAAGCACTTTGCCGTTCATTCAGGTCCGGAGAAGTTGCGTCACGGCTTCGATGCGCGTGTATCGCCGCGGGATCTCGCGGAGTACTACCTGCCTGCGTTCAAGATGCTTGTCACCGAGTCGAAGGTCGAGAGCGTGATGGGGGCCTACAGTGCGATCAACGGAATCCCTTGTTGCGCAAACAAGTGGCTGTTGACGGATCTTCTCCGTGGCGAATGGGGCTTTCAGGGTCATGTCGTGAGCGATGTCGGCGCCGTCAATGACATTTTCGCCGGACACAAGCAGGCGGCCGACCGTGCGGCGGCTTCGCGGGCGGCGATGGCAGCAGGTCTCGACCTCTGTTCCGAGAACACGTACGCGTCCCTCTCCAAGGCAGTGGACGAAGGCGCTGTGGCGGCCGCTGAGCTTGAGGCTCCGTTGCGGCGTCTCTTCACGACCCGGGCGCTCCTCGGGTGCTTCGATCCCGTGGGTGCGACGCCGTGGGATCGGCTGGGTGCTCAGGACGTCGCGACGGAGGCGAATCGGGCCGTGGCGCGAAGGATGGCCGAGGAGAGCATCGTGCTCATCTCCAACCAGAACCATACGCTGCCGATTGATCGCGCGAAGACACACGGGCTCGCCATTGTCGGACCGCAGGCAAAGAACGAGGTTGCGCTTCTCGGCAACTACTGCGGCTTTACGGATCGCCCGGTCACGTGCATGAGCGGTTTCGCGGGCGTCGCGGGCGCGGGGGTTCGCGTGACGGATGAACAGGAACTCAAGGACAGCGACGTCATCATTGCCTGTATCGGCATCACGGCCGATGATGAGGGCGAGGAGGGTTGTAGCCTCAACAATTCCGGGGCCGACCGTACGGCTTATGGTATTCCCCTAACTCAGCTGAAGATGTTGCGGAACTATCGCCAGAAGCATCCGAAGGCGAAACTGGTCGCCGTCGTCTTCGGGTGCAGTCCGTTCGATCTCGCGCCGGTTACCGAAATCTGCGATGCCGTGCTTCTCGTCTGGTACCCGGGCGAACAGGGCGGTACGGCCATTGCCCGCGTCGTGTTTGGCGACGTCAATCCGTCCGGCCGTCTTCCCATCACGTTCCCGAAGTCCTATGATGATTTGCCGCCGTTTGCGGATTATACGCTCAAAGGTCGTACATACCGCTACGCCGAGAAGGCACCGCTCTATCCGTTTGGTTATGGCCTTTCCTATACGACCTTCGCCTATGCGAACGAGAAAGTCGGCGTGGAAGGTCATGGTCAGGAGGAAAAGGTGACGGTTTCCGTCGATGTGACGAACACCGGCAAGGTTGCGGGAGACGAGGTTGTCCAACTTTATGTGCGCAGTCCAAAGTCGGCCGATGATCGCCGCCGCCACCATTTGGAGGGCTTTGCGCGCATCTCGCTTAAGGCTGGCGAGACAAAGACCGTTCAACTGACGCTGAAGGCCACGCAGCTTGCGCAGTTCGATGCAGCGGGACGCGAGACGGTTGCGTCGGGTAATTATGAGATCTTTGTCGGCGGCGGCCAGCCTGGCTATGCCGCAAATGTCGTCTCCACGCTTCTGAAACGCTGATGCTCTCCTCGTTGCTCATTGCCGTATCCCCGCTGATTCCGGGGGATTATTCCGATCCGGACGTGATTCGGACGGGGACGAACTACTATCTCGTCACCTCAAGCTTTGCCATGTCGCCGGGCGTGCCGGTGCTGCGGTCGAATGACCTCAGGAACTGGACGACCGTGGCGCACGCGGTGCCGGACCTGACGAAGTTCTCGCCGAAGTACGGTCCCGATCAGCTGCGGATGTACGGGAAGGGCATTTACGCTCCGTCCATTCGCGCGCACCGGGGGAAGTATTACGTCTATGTGCCGAGCGTGGACGAAGGCATCATCGTCTCGGTGGCGGAGCGTCCGGAGGGTCCGTGGACGGCGGATTGGCTCCGGAAGCCGGACGGCACGCCCTGGCGGGAGGGCCGCTGGACGGATCCCTGTCCGTTCTGGGATGCCGACGGGACGGGGCATCTTGCGGCGAGTTCGCTTAGTCGCAACTGGACGGGCTGGCTCTTCAAGTTGAGCGACGACGGCCTGCGGCTGCTCGATGCGGGCTGGTGCTTCTCGCCCTACCGCTCGACCGAGGGCCACAAGCTCTACCGGCGCGGCGATTACTACTACCTGTTCCACATTGAGTTCCTCCCGGCCGGGCATGGCGAGGGCTCGTACTTTCTCCGGTCGAAGGACCTCAACGGGCCATACGAGCTCCGGTACATTCCGCTTTCGATTCCGGGACAAGGTGCGCTCGTCGATACGCCGGAGGGAAAGTGGTGGTGGATTGCCCAGTTCAACACGCCGAAGGAGCCGATCGGTCGCGCGCCCTATCTGTGTCCCGTCACCTGGCAGGACGACTGGCCCGAAATCGCGCCGCCAATCGAGCCGGGCGCGGGCAGCTGCGAGCAGGCGTGGCAGTGCAACCATGTGGCCGAGGCGGGCGCCTGGGACTTTGCCGCGCGCCCGGGGTGGCTCCGCATCCGTCAGCGGCCGGAATGCGTGGCGCTCGCCGAAAAGGACTTCTTCCGGACGCCGAACGTCGCCTGCAAGCGCGTCCTCCAGTACGACGGCGAAGCGCACATCGTCGTTGACATTGACGTTTCGCGCCTGCCGCCGGGCGCCCGCGCCGGACTGGCGCTGTTCAACGGAGGAGCGGACTTTGCGCTTACGTACGGATGCCGCGCAGGCGATGTCCTGCACTGCGAATGGACGGTGCGCGGCAGGCAATGCGTTGCCAACGGCGGCGAGACGGCGACGCTTGGCGGCGCCAAGTACCGCGGCCTCAATTTCGGCCTCTGGACCACCGGTGAGGCCGATTTCCGCGTGGTGAGCGAGGCCGCGGCGAGTGTGCGCGCTCATCCCCCCAAAAAGGGATTGGCGGGCGGCGCAAACCAGTTATAATGGGTGGCATGATGTTGGGTACAATCAGGAGGGAAAGCGATGAAAAAGCATGGTTTGTCGGTGGCTCTGGTGGCGGCGGCTTTCGTCGCGTCGACGGAGTCGATTACCGTTGGCGCTGCGGCGACAGTTCAGCTCGATGCGGCGAAGACGATTGATGCGCTGACGCTCGGCACCGATGCGGTGCTGGACCTCAACGGTCATGACCTGACGCTCAACGGCACCTTTGCGCCGGACTCGGCCAACTGGCAGTGCATGGTGACGAACTCTGCAGCAACCCTGGCGACGATTGACATTACGCCTCAGCACGACATCAGGCAGCAATTCCAGATGGTCAGGTTCGGGGGTAATCTGAAGCTCGTCGTGCATGCGAACGGCAAGCTCAAGTCCAACGGATCCTTCCAGGGCGTCCATTCCAGCCACACGGGCGGTACGGTGCTTGACGCTTTCTACTACTCCGATCGCCCCCGCTTCACCACCTCCGACGCCTTCGGCAAGGGCCCGCTCACGCTGATGAACGGCTCGCAGATCCGTCTGACGGGGTCAGGCGTGACGGCCGAGTTCACGGCAGTCATTGCGGGACCGAACGACACGGCGAACGAGAACCGGCTGAACCTGGAAAAGACCTTTACCTTTGACGGACCGATTACGGTTCCGGAAGGCTGTGAGCTTTTGGTCGACGTGGCGGCCGCGGCGACGGCGCAACTGAAGGGCGACCTGAGCGAAGTGCGCGGCCGGATCAAGTTCGCCGGCAATTCAAGCAACATTCAGCTGCAGCATGCCAGCGGTCTTGCGAATGCGGCCGAGGTCGTCTTCATGGAGAATACGCAGGTGCGCTGGTCGGGCGACCGCTCGACGCTGGCGGACGAGACGCTGGACGTGGCGTCCCTCGAAACTGAGGGCATGACGACCAATGTGGTTTTCGTGAATACGACGAACGCGGGGCAGATCACCCTGCGCGTCGGCGCCAACAACCGCGACACGGCCTTCTACGGCAACCTGAAGAGCGACAGCTATCCGGCCAAGGACTGGCGTCTCACCAAGGTCGGCACGGGTACGCTGACGCTCGGACGCCATAATTCGTACGGTGGCGCGACCACGATCTCCGCAGGTGCAATCCGCTTGGTGGGTGAAGGTACGCTCGGCGAGACGAGCCGGAAAGCGAACGTCAATTTCGACGGTGGTGCGCTTGAAATCGGCGCGGGGAACAGTTCCTACCTGAACCTGGACTGTTTCAAGGCCGTGGGCGAGAATCAGGTTGCGGTTAAGGTCTTGGCGGGGGCTTCGCCGCAGTTTACGGACAATGAGTTAAAGCTTGCCGAAGATACGGTGCTCTCCAATGGCCTGGCGCTTGCGGAGGGAACGCTGACGGCCGAGCCTGGTGCCGAGCTGACCTTCAAGAAGGTCTGGCTGGCCCCTGACTGTCGTCTCGAATTGAACGGTGCGTCGATTCGGACGGGTTATGCCGCGCTTACGAACGATGCCAGCGGCATTGCCTATGTGAACAATGCGGACGCCGAACACATGAGCACGTTTACGGCGGGCCTTAACGATTACGCCTACAACTCGAACACGAAGTATCAGTTCTCCGGCAATTTGCGCTATGTGATTACCGGGGACCCGCCGTCGCAAATCAACCTTCCGGACTCGGCCAATGCCATCGTCAACACGCATACGGGCGGCACGGTGCTGTCGAACCTGACGCGCGAAGTGCGCTTCTACGGCCAGACCTCGATTGGCAACGGTCCAATCGTCTTCTACGGACCGGCTATGCTGTCCGTGCCGTCAAATTGGCTGCGTGAGAGCGCGGATTATCAGAATCTGGACCATCCGTTCGAGATTCACGGCGCGGACAATACGCTTCATCTGGAAGGTCCTTCCGGCGGCGCGACCTTCAAGCTTTCGGGCGCGTGGACGGGCGAGGGTGCGATTCAGATCAACAACGGCTTTCATCCGACGATCGAGCTGAATGGCGATATGTCGCAGTTCGCCGGTACGCTCGCGCTCAAGGATGAGCCGAATTCGGGTAGTGCGCACATTTGGGCGAAAGGGGCCAACGTCGGCATGACCAACGCGACGCTCAAGATGGAGGCGACGCGGCAGAACTGGTTCAGTCTCAAGCCCAACAACGGCGAGGCCTTTTCGGACGGAAGCTATCCGAAGGAGTATCGGCTCGGCAACCTCGTGTCCGCGTTCGCTGAGCCGCTGGCGGCAAGCTCGAACGTCTGCATCCGCGGCTGCATCCACTACCAATCCGATTTCACCCTGCGGGTCGGCTACCTGAACCAGGACGGCACCTATGCGGGCGACTTCGCGGAAGAGAACGACAACTGCACGCTGAACCTCGAAAAGGTCGGTACGGGCGTCTGGACGCTGACTGGCACCAACACGGTCCTGAAGGGCCGGCTCAGGGTGTCGGGCGGCCAGGTGATCGCGCCGAAGGGCGTCTACGCGGCCGACGCGTCGACGCTCGTGTCGGTTGCCGAGACGACGAACACCTTCTTCCCGAACACCCTGGACACGACCGGCGTCGCGGCCTTGCAGACGGCGGGACGGAAGGGCGATTCGGTGCCGCTGCTCACGGTTGACGGGACGGTGGTCGGCTTCCCGACGCTCACGGGAACGATCTGTGCGGATACTGCGAAGGGCGTTTGGCGGCTCCGCAAGACCTACGATTCGACCACCGGTCAGACGACCTTCTCCGCCGATTGGCTGCCCAATGGCTGCGCAATTATCGTTCGTTAGGCGCCGGTGCGCCGTGCGTCCGCCGCGCCTTGTGCTGATCGCCGCCGCCTTTGCGGCGCAGCTCGCCGCCGCCAATCCGGCTCACCCTCGGGTCTACTTCACCCGCGACGAGGTGCCGGCGCTGCGGGCGAAGGCGGAGCGGGTGGACTGGGCGCGGAAGATCGTCCAGGGCTGGCACAAGGAGGTCGATCCGCTCGTCGCCGCGCATGTGGCGAACCCGACCAACGTGATCGGCCGCTTCCATATGCATTGGGAGGAGGGCAAGCGCTACACGCGCTTCTACGCCGCCCACAACCGCATCGACCGGCGCGAGGGCAATGCGCGCTATCCGACCGTCATGCTGCTTGAGACGCGTCCCGGGCAGGAACACGAGAAAGTGAACGGCTGGTATCTCGCCACGGCCTATCATGCGGCGATCCTCTACCATCTTGAGGGCGACCGCCGCTATCTCGGCTATGCGCACGACCTCGCCTGGTTCATCGTTCGCGCCGGTGCCCAGCACGAGCCGGTGAATCCCGACGAGGTCGGCGGGAACATGGGCTTTCTCAGCTACGAGACCCTGGGCGATACGCGGCACTACTGGGCGCCCGCGCTCGTCTACGATCTGACCTACGAGGCCTGGAGTCCGGCAGAGCGCGAGACCTTCCGCGTTTTCGCCCGCAAGTTCATCGACAACAAGCTCACGCGCGGCGGCGGGCTGCTCGGCAACTGGAACCTCAACGAACACCAGTCCGCGATGCTCTATGCGCTCGCGCTCGACGGGGAGGACCGGCGCCGGTATGTCACGGCGCTCGTGCGCGGCCCGACGACCGACCGGCACGGCGCCTACGTCGACGTCCTGCGGGCCAATGTGGATGCCGCGACCGGACTTTGGCCGGAGGCGCCGGGCGGCTACGGCCAGGGTTCGATCGCGCAGCTCGTGAAGTTCGGCTTCATCTACTGGAAGAACGGCATCGACCTCCTCTCGCGCGATCCGCTCCTGCAAAAGGCCTCGGTCGCTTCGCTGCAGCTCGTCTTCCCGAACGGATACATCACCAACATCGGCGACTCCAGCTATCATCGCATCTGGTCCGACCAGCTGGAACTGATGCTCGCCTATGCGAAGGCCAAGGGGGATGCGGCTACCGTGCGCCGTACCGCATCCGTCCTGAACCAGTTGGGCGACCGCAATCCACGCGACGATCTCGCGTTCTGCTTCTACGAGGCGGAGGTGCCGCAGACGGATGGGACCGCCTTGCGCCGCTATGACTACGCACCGATCTACCCCGTCGTCCTTTCGCGCAACTTCTCGCCCGACGGCGACCCCAAGAAGGATCTCGCGTTTTCCCTGGCGGGACTCAATCCAAAGATGGGCCACGGCCATCCGAACGGACTTACGATGGAGCTTTACGGCTGCGGCGAGGTGCTGGGGCCGGACATCGGCTCGGGCGGCGACTACTGGCAGGCCGAGACGCACGAGTACTACCGCCAGGTCTTCGCCCATAACACGGTCGTCGTCAACGGCTCGCCGATGCACGAGAAAACCGGCATGATGTTCGAGACGCTCGAAGAGCAGCATACGGAGGCCGACCGGCAGCGCGTGAAGGTGACCTCGACCTACCCGGGACATGGCTTTGCGGCGAAGCAGGAGCGGGAGCTCGGAATCGTCCGCCGGGGCGGACACGGCTATGTCACCGACTCGTTCCGGAGCGAAGGCGAACTGTGCGACTACTTCTATCACAACGTGGGCGTTGGCGTTCGGCTCGCGGAGGCCCAGGGCCTTGAGCGGCTCAGACCCGTTGACGGCGCGTCGCTCGGCGCACACAAGGGCTACGGCTACTTCACCGTGCAGGAGGGATGGCGGGCGACCGGCGACCGGCCCTCGGCCAAGGTCGTTTTCGATTATGGCCGCAACGGAATCACGCTTGCGGCCAATCTGCGGCTGGAGCCGGGGGACGAGGTCTATCTCTTGCTCGGTCCGCGCGCCTTCCGCCATTACGATCCGAAGTTCAGGCAGCTCGCCGAACCGGCCTTTATGCTTCGCCGCCGGGGCGGCGCCTGGGCGCGTCCGTTCCGCGTTGTCTACGAGCCGCGGATGTGATAGAATGGGGCGGATGAGGAACGCGATTGCCTTAATGCTTCTCGGCTGCGGCCTTGTGGCCGTCGGCGCTGTGCCTGGCTATCGTCAGGACACCTCCTTTGCCTACCCGCTGCGGGGCGTCGTCTCCTTCGTACGCCGGTGCGACGAATATTTCTTCCTGCGGACGGCGCCAAGCGGCGTCGTCTGGCGGATCGAGCGGCAGCGGGGCGAACGGCAGGTCGAGCCGGGTGAACTGGTCAGCGTGACCAACGGCTATTTTCGGACCACCTACACGACGCGGCGCGTCAATAACGCGCTGCTTGGCGCGCCGGAGCGGGTGGACCCGTCCCTGCTGCCCGCGCCACGGGAGGTTTCGCTCCGGGAGCTCTATCGCCATCCGCTTAACGATCCGGCGGCGGCGGACCGGTGGGGCGAACTCGTGTCCTGCGCCGGTACGGTGCGTGACGTCAACCGACGGCAGCACTTCACGCAGATTCAGCTGGGCGAAGGGAACCTGAGCTTCCAGGCGACGGTCTGCCTCAACATCAATGCGTCGCTGCCCGAGGGCATGGAGCTGGGGGCGAAGGTGCGGGTGACGGGCATCATGCTCTATTCGCCCGTAGACGATCATTCGCGTCATGTCATGGTGGACTTCACCGACGTCAGCGTGCTGCCGGTCGACATTTCCGGCGTTGAGGTGCTCTCCCGTGCGCCGTTCTGGACGCCCGCGCGCATCTGGAGCGTGACGGGCCTTGTCGTGCTGGTTCTGGCCGTGTGCGTGATCTGGGCGGCGCTGCTGCGGCGCGCGGTCGTGCGCCAGACGGCGCGGCTTGAACGGTCGATTCGCGAGAAGCACACGGCGCAGGTCGAGTTTGACGCGATCCGCCGCGAACGCCTGCGGCTCAGCTACGAGCTTCATGACAACTTCCAGCAGCTGCTCGCCAGCTGCCAGTTCCGGTTGGAGGCGGCGGCGACCTGGATCGGCCGGAATGACGGCAAGGCGCGGCAGCAGGTCGAGAAGGCGCAGGACGGCCTCGTCTATACGCAGCAGCAGCTCCGCACTGCGCTCTGGGGCATGAACGAGGAGTCGGAAGGCCCGGGCAGCTTCCGGGGACTCATCGACTACGCCGTTGGCCGCATGGCGCACTGGCAGGGCGTCGTTTCGATCTCCTCGGTCGGAACGGAGCCTTCGGGCGTGCGCAAGTATTCCGGCGCGTTTCTGATGATCCTGCAGGAGGCCGTCGGCAATGCGCTCAAGCACGGCCAGGCGACGGAGATTCGCGTGCTCCTCTCCTTCGGCGCGGAAACGGTGACGATGCGGGTGGTGGACAACGGCTGCGGCTTCGATCCGGAGACCCCGCGCCAGACCGGCCATCTGGGACTCGAGAATATGCGGCGGCGGGCGGCCGAAATCGGCGGCCGCTGTACCTTCGAGAGCGTTCCCGCCAGGGGTACTGCCGTGGTGGTGGAGGTGAAGCTATGAGCTCGGTGATGATCGTCGATGACCATCCGATGGTGCGCGAGGGCCTTGAGGCGATGCTGGAGGCGGCGGGCTTTGAAGTGGTCGCGTCGGCGGGCAATCGCGACGAGGCGATTGCCGCGTTCCGGCGCAAGGTGCGGCCCGACGCCGTCATCATGGACATCCGCATGCCGGGCGCGAACGGCTTCGACATCTTCGCCGAAATGAAGATCTGGTATCCGGACATCCGCGTCCTCCTGATGGCGGGCATGCCGCTCCGGGAGGAACTCGCGCGGGCGAAGGCAATGGGCGCCCGGGGCTACATCTCGAAGGCGACCAAGCGGCAGGGGCTCGTCCGTGCGCTTGCGCGGATTCTGTCCGACGGCAAGTGCTTCGTCGAGGACGACTACGCCGCCCCGCAGCCCGACTCGCCGCTGACGCCGCGCGAGGTGGAGGTGCTCCAGTGGCTCTCGCGGGGCAAGAGCCGCGAAGAGACCGCGATCATCCTGGGCGTGAGCCACGAAACGGTGAAGAGCCACGCGAAGTCGATCCTGTTCAAGCTCAGCGTCCAGAACACGGCCGGTGCGATCACCAGGGCCTTTGAACTCGGAATCCTGCGGGCATAGGCCGGGCGTGTGGCCACGCCACGGCCGGTGCCGCTGTGCTATAATCTGCGGCATGAAAGACCTGTTTCCCGACTGGGCGGCGTTTACGCCCGAATCGGCTGCGGCGGAACTGCCGCGGCTGCTTGCCGATGCCGAAAAGGCCGTGTCCGCCCTCGAAGCGGCCGAACCTGCGACCTACGAGGACTTCGTCTGGCGGCTGGACGACGCCACCCGCTGGCTCTGGCGGTGCTGGGGCGGCGTCGCCCATATGCTCGGCGTGATGAACGACGCGGCCTGGCGTCGGCTTGAGGAGGAGTGGCAGCCCCGGCTGGTGGCGTTCTCGCTGCGGGTCGGCCAGTCCCGGCGGCTCTACGACCTCGCCCGCGCCTGCCGCGCCGCCCTCGACGCCGGCCCGGCGCCGGCGGACCTGCCCGCCCGCCGCCGCATTCTCCAGCAGATGATCCAGGGCGCGGAACTCGCCGGCGTCGGCCTGGACGGCGAACGAAAGGCGCGCTTCAACGCGATCCAGTCGCGGCTGGCGCGGCTCGGCGCCGACTTCCACAACGCCGTCATCGACGCGACCGGGGCGTTCCGGCTCGAAAAGGACGGCCAGACCTATACCCTCGACGATGCCGCCTATCCCGAGACGATGAAGCACTGCGCGGACCGTGCGGTGCGCGAGGCGCTCTACCGGGCGCGGGTCGCGCGGGCGCCGGAGAACGCGGCCCGCATCGACGAAATCCTGCAGCTCCGGCACGAAGCCGCGAACCTCCTCGGCTTCGCAAACTACGCCGAGAAGTCGCTCGCCGTCAAGTGCGCACCGTCGGTCGCCGCCGTCCTGCGGATGCTTGACGACCTCGACGCGGCGACGGCGGCGAAGGCGGCGGCCGAGCGGCTGGACGTCGAACCGTGGGACGTCGCCTACGCGGCGGAACGGCTGCGCGAGCGGCAGTACGCCTATTCCGAGGAGGAGCTGAAGCGCTACTTCGAGCTTGAGGACGTCCTGAAGGGGCTTTTCCGCCTGACCTCGTTCCTGTTCGACGTCGAGATTGAGGAAGTCGCGGCGCGGCCGCCGGTGTGGCACGAGGACGTCCGCTTCTTCGCCGTGAAGGAGCGGGGCGAAACCATCGCCCATTTCTACTTCGACCCCTTCGTCCGCCCCGGCCGCAAGTCCGGCGGCGCCTGGATGAACGATTTTCGGAACCGGAGCCGGCGCGGACCCGATGGCGCGGTGACGCTGCCGCTGGCCGTGATCGTCACCAATTTCCCGGCGAAGGACGCCGCCGGCCAATGCCTGCTGCCGCTGCGTGAGGTCGAGACGCTCTTCCACGAGTTCGGCCACGCGCTCCAGTGCATGCTCACGCGTGTGGACGAGGAGGACGCCGCCGGCACCAGCCTCGTCGAGTGGGACGCCGTCGAGGTGGCGAGCCAGTTCATGGAGAACTGGTGCCTCGACGACCGCACTGGCATCCGCGTGCCGTCCGAACTGAAGGCGAAAGTGCGGGCGGCCAGGAACTTCCGCGCGGCGTCGGCCTGTCGCCGCCAGCTCGCCTTTGCGCAGACCGACCTGCTGCTCCACACCCGTCCGCCGGGCGACCCCGACGCGCTCAGACGCGAGATCTTTGCGCATTTCGGCCTGCCGTCGATTCCCGGCGACCGCTTCCTGTGTTCGTTCACCCACATCTTCGCCGGCGGCTATGCGGCCGGCTACTACGGCTACAAGTGGGCGGAGGTGATGAGCGCCGACTGCTACGGCGCCTTCGAGGAGGCCGGGCTGGCGGACGACGCTGCGCTGCGGCGCCTCGGCCAGCGCTACCGGGAGACGGTCCTCGCGCTGGGCGGCTCGCAGTCGGCGCTGGCGGTGTTCCGGGCGTTCCGCGGACGGGATCCGGAAATCCAGGCGATGATTCGACAGCAGGATTTGGTATAATGTCGTCGTCATGAGATGTCTTCCTGTCTTGGCTGCGGCGCTGCCGCTGATGTCGGGCTGTCTCTCGTCGGGCGTCCTGCCGGTCTCTCGCTGGACGATCGACTATCGGGCGGACGGGAAGCCTGCCGCCTCAGCCCGCTATGGCATCGCCCGGGTGTCGCAGGTTTCCGTGCGCGCGCCCTACGATGGTGACGGCCTGTCCGTCCTGCTTGCGGACGGCTCGGTCGCGGCAGACGCGTACAATCTCTTCGCCGCGTCGCCGTCGCAGCTGCTGCGCGGGACCGTCTTCGACGCCCTGACCGCCTCCGGGCTCTTCGCGTCCGTCGTCAACGGCAGCTCGGCGGTCTCGGCCACCGTCTCCGTCGAACTGCTGGTGACGCGCCTGGCGCTGGACTGCCGCGGCGAAGGGGACGCGGGCCGGACGGCGCGCGCCGAAATCGTGCTCCGGCTCGTCGATTCCCGGGGGAACCTGCTGCAGGCGCTGCCGGCCTCGGGCGCGGCCGATGCCGCCGACGGGAACTATGGCCGGGCCTTCTCCGCCGCCGTGTCCCGTGCCTTGGAACAGGCGCTTGCCCGCGTGCGCTAATGGGCCTGTTCGCGAGACTCGGGCGCCATGCCGTCGCCGCCGGCAGCAGCTTCTGCGGGACCTGCGCCTTCGTCGGCGAAACGCTCGCCGAGGCCGTCGGCATGCTGTTCCGTCCGCGCCGCTTTCGCCTCGGCGACATGGCCCTGGCCTTTCAGCGCGCGGCCTTCGCGGGCCTGCCGGTCACCATCGGCGTCGGCTTTCTCCTCGGCGTCATCCTGGCCTTCCAGACGGCGTCCGTCCTCCAGACCTTCGGCGTCGAGACGTTTGTCGCCAATATGCTCGCCATCGCCCTGTTCCGCGAGCTGGGACCCATCGTCACCGCCATCATCCTCGCCGGACGCACCGGCAGCGCGTTCGCCGCCGAAATCGGCACGATGAAGGTTGATGAGGAACTGGACGCCCTGACCACGATGGGGCTGCCGCCCGTCCGCTTCCTGGTCATGCCGCGCGTCTGCGCCGCCATCCTGGCCATGCCGGTGCTGACGGTCTTCGCCGAACTGGCCGGGCTGCTCGGCGGGGCAATCGTGCTGCAGGCGATGGGCGTGCCTACCGTCGTCTTCTGGCGCGGCGTGGCCGAAAGCACCACCGCTTTTATGATTGTCGAAGGGCTGGTCAAGGGCGCGTTCTTCGGCCTGCTCGTCGGGTTGATCGGCTGCCAGGCGGGCCTGCGGACCGGCTCGTCCTCCGACGGCGTCGGCGTCGCGGCGACCTCCGCCGTCGTGGGCGGCATCGTCGCCATCGCCGTCGCGGACGGGCTGCTCGCCGTCATCGGCAACCTTTGGGGCTTCGGCCTATCGTCCTGACTGTCTGTGACTATGGATGCCATCATCGAGCTTGAACACGTTGACGCGGGCTATCCCGGCGCGGTCGTCTTGCATGATCTGACCTTCTCCGTCCGTCGCGGCGAGGTCTTCGTGCTGCTCGGCGGCTCCGGCTGCGGCAAGTCGACGGTCATGAAGCACATGATCGGCCTCAACCCGGTCCTGTCCGGGCGCCTGACGCTGGCCGGGCTGGAGTGGGGCGCCGCAACCCGGGCGGAACTGTGCCGCAAGATCGGCGTCATGTACCAGTCGGGCGCGCTCTTCGGCTCGATGACCTGTCTCGAAAACGTCATGCTGCCGATGGAGGAGTTCACGCGGCTGAAGGCCGCCGAACGGCGCGAGCGGGCGCTGGAGCTGCTGGCGTCCGTGGGGCTGGCGGACGCGGCGGACAAGCTGCCGAACGAGATCTCCGGCGGCATGCGCAAACGCGCGGCCATCGCCCGGGCGCTGGCGCTCGACCCCGAGGTCCTCTTCCTCGACGAGCCGTCGGCCGGCCTCGACCCGATTACTTCGTCCGCGCTCGACGACCTCGTCCTCGGGCTCCGGGAGCGGACGCGGAAGACCTTCGTCGTCGTCACCCACGAGCTGCCGAGCGTCTTCCGAATCGCCGATCGCGCCGCCATGTTCGACCGGGAACGGCGCGGCATGATTGCGTTGGGTCGTCCGCAGGACCTGCGGGACGGCTCGGACGATCCCTTCGTGCGCAGGTTCTTCAATCGGGGGAGGTTCAATGGCCACTGACAACCATGCGAGTTATACGCGTATCGGCTTCACCGTCTTCGTCGGCGTCGCGGCAATCGTCGCCACGCTCGTCTACCTCGGCGGCGTCCGGGGACGCGGCGACGAGCTTCTCGTCGAGACCAGTTCGGACCAGCCCGTCGGCGGGCTCTCCGTCGGCAGCGCGGTCAACTTCCGCGGCGTCAAGGTCGGCGAAGTGCGCGAAATCTCCTTCGTCGGCAACAAGTACGCCGTCGATGGCGCGGACAGTTCGCGCATCTACATCCTGATGGCCATCAAGGTCGGTCTTCTGTGGCGGGACGCGCCGGACGGCGATCAGACGGAGCGCAACCTGCAGATGCTCGTCGATCGTCGTGGCCTTCGCGCCACGGTCGCCTCCAGCGGCATCACCGGGCTGTCCCACGTCGAGATGAACTTCAATCCTCCCGACCAGCTGGAGACGCCGACAATCTCCTGGCGGCCGGAACACCCCTACGTGCCGGCGAAGACCTCGCTGATGGAAAACTTTTCGGTCGCGGCCACGAAGGTGATGAATCAGATCAACCGGATGGACCTGGAGTCCGTCTGGAGCAATGTCAGCGCGACCGTCGAGGCCGTCGCCCTGATGTCCGGGTTCGGCAAGTCGATGCTGGAGAGCCGACAGGCCGAGGTGGAGCGGATCGTCGATGATCTCGCGGCTACGGCGGCTTCGCTGCGTGAACTTTCCTCGGAACTGCGGCGCAACCCGTCCCTGCTGTTGCGTGAACGCACCCCCGCACGCCTCCGCGAAACCGAATAGCCCCACCCCATCCCACCCCACCCGCCCACACCACCCCCACCCCATCCCCCTAGTACCCGGCGTGACCTCACGCCGTGGCGCTGCCCATCCCGTCCCATCCCCATT
>JBJEWA010000111.1:0-3520 GCA_051884805.1 Kiritimatiellia bacterium
TCTCTCCGAGCCGCTGACGTTGCTGCTGCTCCTGACGGCGCTGGCGCTGGCGGTGCTCGCGCCGGCGTTCCACTACCACCAGTTCGGCGAGCCGACGCGCATGGCGCGCGACGCCGGCTTCTCCGCGCTTCTCACCTGCGGCGGCCTGATGGCGGCGCTGGGCGTCGTGCGGTCGTTTCGGCGGGAAATCGAGACCGGCACGATGGCCATGGCCCTGGTCCATCCGCTTTCGCGCCCCGGCTTCTTTCTGGCGAAGGTCCTAGGGGCGTTCGCGGCCTATCTGGTCTTTGCCGCGACCGTGTTTTTCGTCACGGCGACGATCGTCGAGGGCGCGGCCGTCGGCGGGGCGCTGGCGCGCAGGACTGGCGACATCGCCCGGCTGTGGGGACCCTGCCTGGCGGCAGGCGTCGGGGTGATGGTCCTGCCGCTGGCGGTCGGTGCCGTCTGCAACCGTTTCTGGCGCTGTCGGTTCGTCTTGACGGCGCTGGTCTGTGCGCTCGTCCTGTCCGCCCTGTCGGGCGGGGCGGTTGCCGTCGTTGACGGCGCACGGGTGCTGCGGCTGCTGCCCGTCGCACTGCTGATTGTCGTCGGCTCCGCCGTGCCGCTGGCGGCGGCGGCGGCCTTCGCCGTCCGCCTGCGGGCGTCCGCCGCCCTGTCGGCCGTAGCTGCGGTCGTCGCGGCGATGCTCCCGGCGTTCGGCAACTACTACCTGTCGGACGCTCTGTCCGACGGCGGGTCCGTGCCCTGGCGCTATGCGGGGCTGGCCGTGGCGGCGGCGCTGCCGGCCATCGCGCTGTTCCTGTGGGTCGGCGCCCGCCTGCTTGACGAAAGGAAGTCCGTGTGAATCTGCCGGCTGTCATCGAACTGCGGAATGTCCGCAAGGTCTTCCGCGACTTCTGGCTCCGTCCTACGGTGGCGGCGGTCGACGGGCTCTGCCTGGAGGTACGGCGCGGCGAGGTCTTCGGCCTGCTCGGGCCGAACGGTTCCGGGAAGTCGACGACGATCAAGATGATCCTCGGGCTGCTCGCCCCGGACGGCGGGGAGGTCCGCCTGTTCGGCCAGTCGCCGCGGTCGCGGGCGGCACGCAGCCGGCTCGGCTACCTGCCCGAACTCAGCTACCTGCATCCGTTCCTGACGGCACGGGAGACCCTGACCTACTATGCCGGACTGTGCGGCCTCGACCGGAAGACGTCCGTGCGCCGGTCGGAAGAGCTGCTCGACATGGTCGGCCTTTCGTCCGTCGCCCGCCGCCCCGTCGGCGGCTTCTCCAAGGGCATGGCGCGGCGCGTCGCCCTGGCTTCGGCCCTGATCGGCAAGCCGGAACTGCTGGTCCTGGACGAGCCGACGAGCGGACTCGATCCCGTCTCCACCCGGGAGGTGAAGACCCTCGTCAAGGCCCTGAGCGCGGGCGGCATGACGATTCTCATGACTTCGCACCTCCTGGCCGATGCCGAGGACGTCTGCGACCGCGTGATGATTCTCGGACACGGCAAGTCCGTCGCCGAGGGGCGCGTGTCCGAACTCGGGACGAGCCTCGAGGACTTCTTCCTGGCGAAGGTCGGGGACGCGGGCGAGTTCCGCCTGGCCGGATTCCTGAGGGACTGACGTGCGCCGGATGCGGGAAGTCTTCGTGCTGGAGATGCGTGCGCTGGTGCGTTCGCACGCGCTGGCGCTCCTGTGTGCGGCGAACGTCGCCTGGATGCTGCTGCTGCCGTATTTTCTGCGGGGCGACGGTACCGCCGAGGGCGCGCAAGAGCTGTACGTCCGCTTCTCGCTGGGAGGCGCCTTTGTCCTGACTGTCGTCTGCCTGCTGGCGTCCGCCACGGGAGCGCTGGCGCGCGAGCGGGCGCAGAAGCGGCTGATGCTGACGCTCGTGCGGCCGGTCTCGGCCTTCGCCATCGTGGTCGGCAAAGCGCTGGCGCTGGTGACCGCCGGCGGACTCGTGCTGGGCTTCGCCTGTCTCGTCCTCGCCTTCAGGACGGACCTGACGCGCCCTTGTGACCTCGCCCTGTCGCCGGTCTTGCCGTCCGCGCGCGAAGAGGCGAAGCTCATGTACGCGGATTACATGCAGGATCCGCAGACGCCGGAGGCCGTCCGTCAGGCGCCGCGGGCGGCGGTGCTGCGGCTGCTCGAACGGCGGGCGGTAGACCATTTCCAGTCGGTGCGGACCAATGAGACGGCGTCCTGGCGGTTTGCCGTTCCGGCCGGGACGGACGCCGGGACCGCCCTGGGGGTGCGGATACGGTTCACCAACCGTTACGAGATGCGTCAGGACCTCTTTGGCACGTTCCGGATCGGCGACTGTTGCGGGACGGTCAGCAACATTACCCAGTCCGTCGTCTCAGTGCCGCTCTCGCGCGGCCGCCCGGGGCGGATGCTGACCTTCGTCAACCGAGGCCAGGGTACGCTGATGCTGCGTCCGCGACGGGACATCCATCTGCTGGTCCGGGCCGATGCTTTCGTCGGCAACTTGGCGCGGGCCTATGTCGAGATGGTGGCGATCCTGGCGCTGGTCGTCGCTGCTGGACTGTTCCTGTCGGCGGGACTGGGTCGGCCGGTCGCTCTGTTCGTCGCTTTCGTGACGCTGGTGCTGGGCGAGATGAGTCCCAGCGTGGTCGAGCAGTATCCGGACGAGCTGGAGACGAATGTGGCCGACCGAATCGGCCTTGTCATTACGCGGCTGGTCTCCGAGGCGACGCGTCCGCTTTCCGCCGCCGCGCCGCTTGAAGCCCTGTCGCGGGACGAGTGCATTCCTCCGTCCGACGTCGGTCGCCTGGTCCTGGCGGACGCAGTGCTTTTGCCCCTGCTCCTGTCGTGCGGCTCGGCGTTGATTCTCCGCCGGAAGGCGGAATGAGGCTCTCCGCATCGCCCGGCCGTTTCGGGGCGCGACGATTCCCGCTCCCTGCCGCAGGCGCGTTCCTCGCCGGTCGGTGCATTGGCTGCGGCTGCTGCCAGGCAACGGCTCAGAGCCGCCGCACGGGCGCAACAGCGGCTTTCAAGTGGAGGACAAGAGCGGCTTTTATGTGGAATAACCGAGTCTCTCCGAGCTTGACAAGGCGGCACGGAGGTGGACAAGAGCGGCTTTTATCTGGAATAACCGAGATTGGGCTGATTTCTTGCCAGACAGTGCGCTTGCGGTTGATTTTTTGCCAAAATAGCCAGAGTTCTTCTGGTTGGCTTGACTTGGGCAGTGTACGCAGGGGGAAGCGGGCGTTCGCCCCTTTGCGCCACTGCAGTAGGTCCGGCTGACTAGCGTCCGCCCGACTGCTCGAAGCACTGCCCGATAACGGTTGTGCGTGAGTTCTTGAGGCTATCGGAGCCGTAAAACCGGCCCATAACCAATCTACAACCACCGGCTCATCCTTCGACGCCAGCGGAGGGGAGCGCTTCGGCTGGAACGGAACCAAACCATGGCCACCGGCTCGCCATTCGACGCCAGCGGAGGAGAGCGCTCGGTTGGGACGAAACCAAACTACAGCCACTGGCTCATCCTTCGATGCCAGCGGAGGAGAGCGCTTCG
>JBJEWA010000111.1:3620-4979 GCA_051884805.1 Kiritimatiellia bacterium
AACCAAACTACAGCCACTGGCTCATCCTTCGATGCCAGCGGAGGAGAGCGCTTCGGCCGGAGCGGAACCAAACCACAGCCACCGGCTCGCCATTCGACGCCAGCGGAGGGGAGCGCTTCGGTCGGGAGGGAACCAGACCACAGCTACCGGCTCATCCTTCGACGCCTGCGTGATGAGAGCGCTTCGACTGGGACGGAACCAAACCACAGCCATCGGCTCATCCTTTGACGCCGTTGAGACTCCGCCATCAAACCAATCCATAGTCAAACCACAACTGCCCAATATCCTCCCCAGGGCTATCCACCAATCCACGGCCGAGATGTCCTGCATAAATTCACGTCCGCACCTAAATCTCATTTTCTCGTTGCATTCCGTCCGCGCGTATGATACGATATCCTCATGAAAGCGAACAACCTGTTTCCAAGTCCTGGCGTTTCGGCATTCACCGGCGAGGAGGAAGCCGCGCTTGACGCCTGGTGGGCGAAATACGGCGCAGTCGAGCAGGCCATCCGCTCCGCACAAGAACGTCGCCGTCGCCGCGCAAGGGCGACGCGCCGCAGCCGTGCGCGCGAGTTCGGCGACATTTGCGAGATGACCGGGGGCTTGGCCATCCGTTGGCGACGCGATGGTTTCTTCGACGGCGAGGAAACCTTGTTGTCCATAGTTCGCGACGCTGGCTATTATGCCTTTCTCGACTATGTTCGCCGGGAAAGCGGACGCAGCGTATCCAAGCTCAAGGCTGCCGTCCGTCGGCCGAGTTACTATGCTGAGGAAAACGCTCGCCGTCGTGCGCTTGCGGCCGAACGGCGGAAGATTCGCGAGCGGCGGACCGACAATCCTTGTCCAACCAAGGAGCAGATTCTTGACGCATGGATTGTGCGCCGGAAGTCACATGAGGACGCAATTCGCTTTGGGAGTCTGATTGAAGACCTGGAGTGCTACGTCGACAATTCGCTTTGCCGTGACGAGGACGGCGCAATTGTCGGGCGCCGACCTGGTGTGAAGGGCTGGCTCAAAGAGAACCTTCCCGCTCTTGCGCTTCAGTACACGACGGTGATGCGATATAAGGCCGCAGCGAAGAAACTCAAGGAAATCACCGGCCTTGCAGACCCCACGCCGGTGGCGGTGGTGTTGCCGCCGACAGCGGTGGAGGCTGAGACGAAAAAACGAGATTATAGTGCGGATGAAATATTATGCAAAGACCGGGGTGAGAGCGGCGAAATGTCGGAGGTTGGTTCTTGTGCCGCAGATGGGGGTGAAACGGCGGCGAATGATGCGGGAGCGTGGGATGTCAGGGAAAGCGACAGGAGAGCGACCGACACCGGGGCAACGGATGATTGGGAACCCGACACCGGGGCA
>JBJEWA010000111.1:5079-7160 GCA_051884805.1 Kiritimatiellia bacterium
ACGGATGTTTGGGAACCCGATGCCGGGGCAACGGATGTTTGGGAACCCGATGCCGGGGCAACGGATGTTTGGGAACCCGATGCCGAGGGCGGCAAGCACGGGGAGGATAATGTCCTCGGGGAGAGTATTGTTGGAGAGAATGGTGCGGAGAAAAACGGTACGGGAGTGGATGACAACGGGGAGAACAAGGCCAGGGTGAGATTTTCGTCGGATAACGTAGGTCGAACGGCGGAAGGCGAGGGGGACGAGGCGGCTGGACTGGCGTTGGAAATTGTCAGGGCGCGGGCAATATGGAAGGAAGTGGTGGAGAGCGCAAGGAAAAGTGCGACGGCACTTTTCGAGCGGATAGACGCGCTCACGGATCCGCAACGGGTCGAGGCCGCGAATATGCTCAAGGCTTGGCGGGAAAAGTACAATAATGAGATTACAGAGCGGACGAAAAAACGCTGGTGGCGGAAGTTATGGCGGCAGGAGGCGGATAAGGTCTGGAGAGGATAAGGTCTGGAGAGTCTGTGAGCGAAGGCCGTGACGCCACAAGCATGGACGGTCCGGCGGGAAAGAGGGTCTGGCGGCTGAAGCTGATAGTGTCCGCATTGTTGCTTTGACGGAAGTGATGACGTCTGCCTTGAAGGTCGAGCCGAAAGCGATACGCCATTAGCCTTGATGGCGTGGATGTGACCGATGATGCCGACCTGGACGGTCGGGATGAAACCGCTGCTTCTGCCCTGAGGGAGGGGACGAATGCAGGACCACGGGTTTGGGCGGTCTTGGGAAGCCGATGGCGGTGGTGTTGATAGCCTTGAAAGGGGATTGGCGGGGCGGCAATGGTGCTGAGGTCGCAGCGACCGTTTGGGCGGGTGTGGCAAGTGTGCGTGTATGTGTGTATGTATGTGTGTGTGTGTGTGTGGGGGGGGGGGGGGGGGGGGCTGATAGAGCGTATGGCGGCGGCGAAGCTGCCACTGCTGGCGGTGCCGGAGCGGGGTGCGGAAAGAAGCGCCTGAGCGGGCGGATGGTCGGAGGCGATTCCCGGCGATTCCCGGGCGGACGATGCCCCTTGCGCCATCGGGGCAAATTTGAGATAATACCAAAACATTTTGTGGCCAGGGAAGGCTACTGAACCAAGGAGACACAAGAAAATGGCAAAGCGTGACATCCCGCTTGAGAGAGTGCGTAACTTCGGCATCATGGCCCATATCGACGGCGGCAAGACGACGACGTCGGAGCGCATTCTCTTCTATTCCGGCAAGAGCTACAAGATCGGCGAGGTGCACGACGGCGCCGCGACGATGGACTTCATGGTCCAGGAGCAGGAGCGCGGCATTACGATTCAGTCCGCCGCGACGTGCGTGCAGTGGGGCGCCTACCGCCTGTCGCTGATCGACACCCCCGGCCACGTCGACTTCACGGCCGAGGTCGAGCGTTCCCTGCGCGTCCTTGACGGCGCCGTCGCCCTCTACTGCGCGGTCGGCGGCGTCCAGCCCCAGTCCGAGCAGGTGTGGCGCCAGTCCGAGAAGTACAAGGTGCCGAAGATCGCGTTTGTCAACAAGATGGACCGCGTCGGCGCTGACTTCTACAAGGTGATGGACCAGATGAAGAAGCAGCTTGGTGCGAACCCGGTGCCGGTCGTCATCCCGATCGGCGCGGCGGAGACGTTCGACGGCGTCATCGACCTGGTCAAGATGAAGGCCCTCCGCTTCGACATGAAGAGCCTCGGCAAGACGGTCATCGAGGAGGACATTCCGGCCGACTACGTCGAGAAGGCCAACGAGTGGCGTCAGAAGATGATCGAGAGCGCGGCCGAGCAGGACGACGCGCTGATGGAGAAGTTCTTTGCGGGCGAGGAGCTGACGAACGACGAGATCGTCAAGGCGCTGCGCAAGGGCTGCCTTGCGCGGACGATCACCCCCGCCTTCTGCGGCACGGCGTTCAAGGACAAGGGCATCCAGCCGCTGCTCGACGGCGTCGTCGCGTATCTGCCGTCTCCGCTTGACGCGGGCGCGGCGGTTTCGGCCGACGATCCGGACCAGAAGCGCGAGGTTTCCGACACCGAGCCGTTCTGCGGCCTGGCGTTCAAGATCATG
>JBJEWA010000112.1:0-7143 GCA_051884805.1 Kiritimatiellia bacterium
CCAACGTCGTGATCGCCGAATTGTCGTAGGGCGAGAGATCGATCTCGGCCCACTTCGCCGCGACCTGCATCAGGATCCGCTTGCCGCGCAGCTCCGCCGCGATGCCGTCCATGTTCAGGAACTTCTGCTCCTGGCTCCCGCACCCGACGCCCAGGAGCCGCCGCAAATCGGGATCAAATCCGTTCAAGTACGCCCTGAAATCCTGCTCGAAGGTTGTGTCGTTCGAGCAGATCTTCGCCAGCGTCTTGCCCTCGATCACGATGAACTCGTTGAAGCCGCAGTCCTTCGTGAGGAACATCTCGCGGAAATCGTCCGGGTTCTCCGCCGCCGTCACGCCGAACTCCGCCTCGACCGCCTTCGCCGCATTGCGCATACGGCCCTCCAGCATCATCACCGCAAAGAACGGCATCATGAAGGCCGGGAAGTCGCTCTGCTTCACGCTCGCGGCAATCAGCAGATCGGCGACACTCCAAATGTCGCTCTCATAACGCATGATGTCCTGTGTGTTCTCTTTCATTTATCTGTCCTCTGAAATGGTTTGGTCGTAGACCTCGCGCAGCGAGTCGATGGCGCGTTCGAGTTTGACGCGATAGAGCGCCACTTCGTCGATCTTGGCGCGAAAGCGGTCGGCGATCTTCTTCTGCTCCACGAGCGGCGGCAGGGGAATCTTGATCTCCTTAAGCCGTCCGAGCGAAATGGACGGCATGACCGACGCGAGGCAGAACCGCTGAAGGAGCGCCATCCCGCACGTCCGCTCCCGACAGCCGCTGCCAAGTGAAAGTCCTTCAGCCGCACCTTGCCCATGTACGCAGCATTATACCATACGGCGCGATATATGATCACCGCAGTCGAAGCAAATCGACACAGGGACAAAGGCGTGTCGATACCGGCAGGGAACCCCCGCCCGCCGTCACAACCTATTCGGACACGGAAAGTTCTTGAACCCTTGCTATGGCGGTCCGGCAAGGTTGCGAACCACCGCAGAATTTCATGAATGTATGGCCTCAGCGACGGATAGGCATCGCGTCGGTCATGGCCGGAGACGAATATCTGCCTCTTGGGCTTCAAGGCGTTTCAAGGCGATTTCTGTGGGAATTATCGCAAGTAACACGGTTGGGATCAACAAACCCAATTGGAGTGCCCCGCAGCAAAGGCAAAGCGCTGAATCCCTGAAGCCGAAATGCACCAACAGGACAAACACCGCTCCGCCGACCGTGATATTGCCGATGCCTGTCAGCAACATCATCCGTGCACTATGCCGCTGGGCGAAATCCCAATTGCGCTGGTTCTTGCAGGAGCGAACCGTACGATACCCATAAACATGATTGATCTGCTTCGGCGGAAAATACAGCATCACCAGCCCGCCAATTACCAAGACAACGCCAGTTGAGAGTGCTACCGTAAGACTGATGACGAACATCATTCACCCCCGCTCATCACGAGAATTTGTGGCGGAGGGAGAGGGATTCGAACCCCCGAAACCTTGCGGCTCGCCGGTTTTCAAGACCGGTGCATTCAACCACTCTGCCATCCCTCCTCTCCTGCGAATCGCATAAACCCGGTCGGACCGGTTTTATGCGATTCGTACGCCGCGTGGCGCGGCTTAGGAGACGCGCGTATTATACCAAAATCCGCCTGCGAAAGCGCCTCGGCAACCACGCGGGGACAGGCCCTCGGATCGGATCGGGGCTGGCCGCAACCGGGGAGCGCCGGGCAAGCTACGAGCAAAGCGACCGGGCGAAAACTGGTTGTCCCGTCTGGATTCGAACCAGAACTAAGAGAATCAAAATCTCCTGTGCGGCCACTACACCACGGGACAATGTGCGCATATTATACCAAACAACTGCGGCTTGTCGCAGGCGATTTGCCGTTCGGCTCCGAATCGCCGGAGACGGCGGCGACGGCAAGGTCATCGGCCAACGACGCAACGGCTACGGCTGAACCGACGAGGCGGGCGACACAATCGAAAATCGACCGGCAATCTGCCGGAAATCAGCGGACTCCCTGAACTCCCGCTCGAATGGTGGGCGATACTGGACTCGGACCAGTGACCCCTACCGTGTGAAGGTAATGCTCTAACCAACTGAGCTAATCGCCCGAAATAGGAGTTGTGGGTAGTATATCACATCGCAGGCGGGGATTTCAAGTGCGAATCCCGAGCAAGTCCTGCCGTTTTCAGACCGGCAAGACTTGCAGTGCGCAAAACGGGAATGGCGTTCCTGCGCATGCCCGTGGGATGGTGCGTGAATACGACTTCGGCGACCCGCCCGTCCCCGGTTCGTTCGGCACGAACGCCACCTCCCCGCGCGGATCGCCCGCCGCAGGCATTGGGACAACGCCTTGTACTAGTCCCGCTTCTCGCCGGCGGCCGCCGGTCAGCCCAGACGGCTGCGGACGGCCGCGCCCATTTCGGCACAGGTCGCCGTGCCGCCGAGATCGGCCGTACGGATGCCTGCGGCGAGCGCCTCGCCCACTGCGGCCTCGACGGCGTCGGCCTCCGCGGCCAGTCCAAGACTGTGGCGCAGCAGCATGGCGGCGGAAAGGATCGTCGCCAGCGGATTGGCGATGCCCCTGCCCGCGATGTCGGGCGCACTGCCGTGGATCGGTTCGTACATGCCGAAGCCGTCCGCCCGCAGCGAAGCCGACGGCAGCATGCCGATCGACCCCGTAATCTGGGAGGCCTCGTCGGAAAGGATGTCGCCGAACATATTCTCGGTCAGCAGCACGTCGAACCTTCCCGGCGCGCGCACAAGCTGCATCGCCGCGTTGTCGACGTACATGAAATCGAGCGCGATCGAGCGGTAGTCCTCCGCGTGCACCCGCTCGACGACCTCGCGCCAGAGCCGGCTCGTCTCCAGCACGTTCGCCTTGTCGACGCAGGTCACCCGGCCCCGCCGCTTCGCCGCGCTCGCGAAGGCGATGCGCGCGATCCGCTCGATCTCCGCCGCAGAATACGGCAGTCCGTCGAACGCGCTCTGCCCGTCCTCCGCCCGGACGTGTTCGCCGAAATAGGCCCCGCCCGTAAGTTCGCGGACGACGAGCAGGTCGATGCCCTCGCCGACGATCTCCGCCTTCAGCGGCGACGCGTCCTTCAGCGGCGCCCAGACCTTGGCCGGCCGCAGATTGGCAAAGAGCCCGAGTTCCTTGCGCAGCGTCAGGAGCGCGCGCTTTTCCGGGCGCTGCGGTCCGGGCAGCGCGTCCCACTTCGGACCGCCGACCGCGCCGAGCAGCACCGCGTCGGCGTTCCGGCAGGCCGCAAGCGTGGCGTCCGGCAGGCAGTCGCCGCACGCATCGTACGCCGCGCCGCCGACGAGCTTTTCGTCGAATGCGAACCCATGGCCGAACTTTTCCGCCACCCGCTTCAGCACCAGGACGGCTTCGCCCACGATTTCGGGACCGATGCCGTCCCCCGCCACCACCGCAATCTTCCCGTTCATCGTCCCAGCCCTCCGTCACCGCGCCGATACGCCGCGAGCCCTCCGGCCGCGATCAGTTCCTGCATGAACGGGGGGAACGGTTCGCCCCGGAAGGTCTGGCCCGTCGTCGCGTCGGTGATGACGCCCGTGTCGAAATCGACGGTAACCTCGTCGCCGGCCGAGATCGCGGCGGCGGCTTCGGGGCATTCCAGGATGGGCAGCCCGATGTTGAGCGCGTTGCGGTAGAAGATCCGCGCGAAGGTCGCCGCGATCACGCAGGAGATGCCGCAGGTCTTGATTGCCAGCGGCGCGTGTTCCCGCGAGCTGCCGCAGCCGAAGTTCCGGCCGGCGACCATGATCTCGCCGGGCTTCACCTTGGCGGCGAAGGCGGCGTCGATGTCCTCCATGCAATGCCGGGCGAGCTCCTTGGCGTCCGGGGTGTTGAGATAGCGCGCGGGGATGATCACGTCGGTATCGACGTTATCCCCATACTTGTACGTCTTTCCTGAGACTTTCATGCTGTACCTTTCCTTCTGCGGGGACTAGGCCCGCCTGGTCCGCCCGAGCCGATCGGGTCCGACAAGCCGGCCGGCGCAGGCCGACGCGGCGGCGACGGCGGGCGAGGCGAGGTAGACTTCGCTCTCGACGTGGCCCATCCGCCCCACGAAATTGCGATTGGTCGTCGCGACGCACTTCTCGCCTTTGGCGAGAATGCCCATGTAGCCGCCGAGGCAGGGACCGCAGGTCGGCGTCGACACGACGCACCCCGCCTCGACGAACTGCCGGAGCAGCCCCTCCTCCATCGCCTGCAGATAGATTCGCTGGGTGGCGGGGATGACGATGCAGCGGACGCCCGGCGCCACCTGCCTGCCCTGCATCACCCTGGCCGCCGTCCGCAGATCGCTGATGCGTCCGTTGGTGCACGAACCGATCACCACCTGGTCGATCGCAATCTTCCCGACCCGGTCGATCGGGCGCGTGTTCTCCGGCAGATGCGGAAACGCCACCGTCGGCTTCAGCGCCGCCAGGTCGATCCTGATCGTGCGCTCGTACTCGGCGTCCCGGTCGGCCGCGTAGATTTTCGGCGCCTTCGCGCCGTGTTCCCGCAGATAGTCGAGGCACCGCTCGTCGACGGGGAAGATGCCGTTCTTCGCCCCCGCCTCAATCGCCATGTTCGCGATCGTGAAGCGGTCGTCCATCGAAAGATGCCGGAGGCCGGGGCCGGTGAACTCGAGGGACTGGTACCGTGCGCCGTCCACGCCGATCAGCCCGATCAGGTGCAAGATCAGGTCCTTGCCCGACACCCAGCGCTTCGGCCTGCCCGTCACGACCACCTGGATGGCGCCCGGCACCTTGAACCACGCCTCGCCCGTCGCCATGCCCGCGGCCATGTCCGTCGAGCCGACGCCGGTCGAGAACGCCCCCACCGCGCCGTAGGTGCAGGTATGGGAATCGGCGCCGATGATGCAGTCGCCGGCGGTGACGAGGCCCTGCTCGGGCAACAGCGCGTGTTCGACGCCGCAGTCGTGGCCGACCTCGAAATAGTGCCGGATCTTCTGGTCCTGCGCGAACCGGCGCATGCACGCGCACTGGCTCGCCGCCTTGATGTCCTTGTTGGGCGCGAAATGGTCCGGCACGAGCGCGATCCGGTTCCGGTCGAACACCTTCTTCCGCCCGAATTTCGGAAATTCGCCGATCGCCACCGGGGTGGTGATGTCGTTGCCGAGCACAAGGTCCAGCCGCGCCATGATCAATTCGCCGGCGCGGACGGACTCCTTGCGCGCATGAGCCGCAAGGATCTTCTGGGTCATGGTCATTGCCATCTTGCCTGTTCCTTCCGTATTCGCATCACTTGTCCGTATGTCCGCCGCAGAGCATGTCCTCCTCGAAGGAATGCTGGGCGCTGGCGGCCGCGCCGGTGCCGAGACGCTCGCCGTGGAGCATCTTGTTGACGGCGTCCAGCGTGGAGAGAATCGAGCCTTCGAGAATGTCCGTCGAAACGCCGCGGCCGCGGTAGACGCCGGTGTCGTCGGAGATCTTGACGAGCACCTCCCCGAGCGCGTCGCGCCGTTCGGTGACCGCCTGGATCTGGTAGTCGAGCAGGCGGAAGGGATGGTCGACGATCTTCTCGACCGCGCGAATGGAGGCGAAGACGGGGCCGGTCCCGTAGGCGGACGTCGTGGATTCGCGTCCGTCCCTGACGAGCGTGACGCACGCGGTCGAATACATCGCGTTGCCGCTGGAGATGACGTAGTTGCCCAGCGTCCATTCGTCCGCATGCGGGGAGCGCCCGTACGCCGCCTCGACGAGCGCGACGAGGTCGCGGTCCTCGATCGTCTTCTTGCGGTCCGCCAGCACCTTGAATTCCGCAAAGAGCCGGTCCTCCAGCTCCTTTTCGACCGCATAGCCCAGGTCCTGCAGCCGCCGGACGAAGGCATGCCGGCCGGAGTGCTTGCCGAGGACGAGCGCGGTCTTCTTGAGGCCCACCGATTCCGGCGTCATGATCTCGTACGTCTTCGCGTTCGCCATCACGCCGTGCTGGTGGATGCCCGACTCGTGGGCGAAGGCGTTGGCGCCGACAATCGACTTCGAAGGCGCGATCTTCACGCCGGTGATCGTCTGCAGCAGCTGCGCCGTCTTCGCGATCTCCTCGGTGCGGACGCCGTAGTCGAGCCCGTAGGCGTCGTGCCGCGTGCGCAAGCCCATCACGATCTCCTCCAGCGCCGCGTTGCCCGCCCGCTCGCCGATGCCGCAGACGCAGCATTCCGCCTGGCGCGCGCCGGCTTCGATTCCCGCCAGCGTGTTCGCCACCGCGAGGCCCAGGTCGTCGTGGCAGTGCATTGACACCACCGCGCGATCGATGTTCGGCACGCGATTCATCACGTTCGCCACCATGTCATGAATCTCGCGCGGCGTCGCGTAGCCCACCGTATCCGGCAGGTTGACGGTCGAAGCCCCTGCGGCGATCACCGCCTCGACGACCTGGCACATATAGTCCTTGTCGGTGCGCGAAGCGTCCTCCAGCGAGAATTCCACGTCCTCGCAGAGGTTGCGGGCGTACCTCACCGCCTCCACGGCGCGGACGAGCGCCTGCTCGCGCGTCATCTTCAGCTTGAACTCCAGATGCAGGTCGCTGGAGGCGAGGAAGGTGTGGATGCGCGGGCGCTTCGCCGCCCTGACCGCCTCGTAGGCCGCGTCGATGTCCTTCTGAAGCGCGCGGCAGAGCGACGCGACCACGCATTCGTCCACCGCGCCCGCAATGGCGCGGACGCTCTCGAAGTCGCCCGGCGAGGCGATGGCGAAGCCCGCCTCGACAATGTCCACACCCAGCCGTTCGAGCTGCCGGGCCATGCGGACCTTCTCCTCGATGTTCATCGAGTAGCCTGGCGCCTGTTCGCCGTCGCGCAGCGTCGTATCGAATATCCTTACCTTGTCTGTCATTTCGCCTTACGCTCCTTCCGCAACGACAAATGCGGCCCGCTGAAAACAAGCAGGGCCGCATCGTCGTAGCTGAAATGTCACTCTGGTTTCAGAATGTGCGAACGCACCCCGCGCCTGCTGTCGCAGGCGGAATAAGTCGGTTGCCAAGTCGTTGCGCACACTGTTGCATTGGCGGATATTATATCACAAACCGGGGCCTTTTTGGCAAGCGGACGCTTTTGAACGGCTCCAGGGTCACAAGAGTCGATTGAAGAAGTAAGTGGGCAGTGGCGGCGGAGAAACCTGG
>JBJEWA010000113.1:0-31492 GCA_051884805.1 Kiritimatiellia bacterium
TAAACGGCCAGGTTTCTCCGCCGCCACTGCCCACTTACTTCTTCAATCGACTGTCTGCAGGGGTGCTTGCTTTTCTCGTTCCGGACTTGCTTTTCCCGTTCCGGAAGTGATATAATGGCGCCATGACGATTAAGAAGACACTGAAGGTCAAGCCGACGGGATCGCCGACGCCGGCGGCGGCCGAGCCGGCGTCTCCGCCGACCACTGGCGGCGCGACGATCGCCGACCGCTTCAAGCTCGATCTGTCCGATCCCGGCGCGAAGCAGAAGTCGTCGGGCGGGAAGGCGGCGGCCTGTACGGTCGCGGCCGGGCTGGTGGCGCTCGCGGCGGCGGGCATCCTGGCGTATCTGCTCTGGCAGCACTGGGAATTCCTGATGCCGGCCTGACGGTCGGCTGCCTGCCCCTATGAAGGACGTCATGCGTTCTCCGCTCGCGAAGGCGGCGGTCAGGCTGGCCCTCGACGAGGATCTCGGCACGCCGTGGTGCGACGCCACGTCCGAGGCGCTGGTCGATCCGCAGGCCGTCGCCACCGGCGAGATCTATCCGAAGGGCGCCGGGTGCGTGGTCGCCGGCGCGACGGTCGCCGCGGCGGTGCTGAAGGCGGTCGATCCGAAGGTCCGGGTGAAGATCCTGAAGCCGGACGGCTCGACGGCGGGGGCGAAGGAACCGATCCTCGTCTTTCGCGGCCGGGCGCGCTCGATTCTCGCCGCCGAGCGCACGGCGCTCAACTTCATGCAGCGCATGTGTGCGACGGCGACCCTGACGCGCAAGTTCGTCGAGGCGACGAAGCGCTACCGGACGCTGATCCTCGACACGCGCAAGACCACGCCCGGCCTGCGCGTCTTCGAGAAGTACGCCGTCACCTGCGGCGGCGGAACCAACCACCGCTTCGGGATGTTCGACCGCGTGCTGATGAAGGACAATCACCGTCGGCTCTGGCGCGGCGGCGATCCGGACGCGCTCGACCAGGCCGTCGCGGCCGCACGCAGGCGGTTTCCCAAACTGGCGGTCGAGGTCGAGGTCGAGAGCCTGCGCGAATGCGCCAGCGCGCTCAAGGCGCGGCCGGAGTGGATCATGCTCGACAACATGACCTGCGCGGATATGCGGAAATGCGTGCGGATGTGCCGCGGCAAGGCCAGGACGGAGGCTTCCGGCGGCATTACGCTCGACCGTGCGCGCGCGGTCGCCGCGACCGGGGTGACGGCCATCTCGCTCGGCTGCCTGACGCATTCGGCGGGTTCGGTCGACCTGTCGCTGGAGTGGAGGGCCGTCTAGCGGCTCATGGCTAATGTCTTGTTTGCGTCGAACGCCCTGCGGCGTCCGGCAAGGGACCGGAAAGGAAAACGAAAAATGAAACGGACGATGATTGCGGCCGGTGCCGCGCTGGTGGGAGGTTGCTGCTGCTGCGTCTGCAGCGACGAGGTCCCGTATGCGGACACGGTCGAGGAGGGCTTTGTCAGCCTGTTCAACGGCAAGGACCTCACGGGCTGGTACGGCTCGAAGATGTACGGCGTCGAGACGATCGAGGTGAAGCTCGGCAACGGCACGACCAAGCGGGAAAACGTGCTGGCGTGCCTCCCCGGTCGCAGGGCCGCCGGCGACCACGGCAATCTCCTGACCGAGAAGGAGTACGAGAACTTCATCCTGCGCTTCGAGTTCGTCATGCCGGAGAACGGCAACAACGGGCTGGGCATCCGGACGCCGTCGCCTGACGTCGATGCGGCCTATCGCGGCATGTGCGAGCTGCAGCTCCTCGACGACGGCGGCAGCAGCTACTACGACCAGGCGGCGAAGAAGGACAAGCTGAACCCGTACCAGTACACCGGTTCGATCTACGGCATCGTGCCGTCCCGTCGCGACAACGTGGACAAGCAGATCTGGGGCAAGGAGAAGAACTTCACCGGTGGCGGCAGCTACGTGCGCAAGCCGGGAATGTGGAACTTCGCCGAAGTCAAGGTCATCGGCGAGGAAATCGAATTCTACCTCAACGGCTACCTGATCACCAAGGGCGACGTCTCGAAGTTCCGGGGCGACGGCGACACTCCGGACCGCAAGCCGCACCCGGGGCTCCACAACCGGAAGGGCCACATCGGCTGGCTCGGTCACGGCCACCGCGTGATGTGGAAGAACATCCGCATCAAGGAGCTGCCGTCCGATGCGAAGATGGGGCAGGGCTGCCCCTGCCGGGCGGAGAAGACGCCGGCCGGGTTCACGGCGTATTTCAGCGGCTGCCCGCAGCAGCTCAAGACGATGTGGAAGGGCGTGACGACCGACGAGAAGTTCGACAATCCGATCGTCCGCCAGACGGCGACGCCGGAGAAGCGCGCCGAGATGCAGCGGAAGGCCGACGCGCAGCGCGACGCGCACTGGTCGGTCCGCAACGGCAGCCTCTTCTTCGACGGGTACCGGGGCGGCTATTCGCTCGCGACCAGCAAGGACCTCGGGGACTTCGAGCTCTGGGCCGACTGGCGCACGATGTCCATTACCGGCGATTCGGGGCTCTATCTCCGCGGCACGCCGCAGGTTCAGATCTGGGACGCCCACAACCAGTGGGGCATTGGCTCGGGCGGTCTCTACAACAACAAGAAGAATCCCGACAAGGCGCTGGTGATCGCCGACCGTCCCGTGGGCGACTGGAACCGCTTCCACGTGATCATGCGCGGGGAGAAGGTGACTGTCTGGCTCAACGGCCAGCTCGTCGTCGACAACGTGACGCTGGAGAACTACTGGGACCGCAGCCGCGCGATCTTCCCGTCCGAACAGCTTGAACTCCAGTGCCACGGCGATCCGACCGAGTGGCGCAACATCTTCATCAGGGAGCTGTGAGACTGCTCGTCGTCGATGTGGGAAATACCTCCACGGCCGTAGGACTTTGGTCCGACGGCCGTGTGAGTTGTGTGTCTCATGCCGACGGAGCCGAGCGGTTCGAGCAGTTCGGGCGGCTGGTCCGGCCCGAGCGGTTCGGGCGGCTGGACGGCGTGGCCTACGTCTCCGTCGTGCCGCAGGCCGACCGCGCCTGCCGGGCCTACTTCCGGGAAAGGGGCCTCAAGTGGCATCAAGTCTCCCACCGCAGCATCGCCTCGTCGGGCATCCGGCTCGACTATCCGCGGCCGGAGACGATCGGTGCCGACCGGCTGGCCGACGCGGCGGGGGCCGTGGCGCGATACGGCGCCCCGGTTTTGGTGATGGACTTCGGGACGGCCCTGACGGCCGCCGTCGTGACGGCCGACCGCGTCTGGCGCGGCGGCGTGATCGCGCCGGGCTTCCCCCTGATGCGCGACTACCTGTTCGAGCGGACCGCCAAGCTGCCGCGGATGGAACTGGGCAGCGGCCGCGCACCGAAAATCGGGCGTTCGACCGAGGAGGCGATGCGCTTCGGCGCATTGGTCGGCTATCGCGGCATGGTCCGCGAAATCGTCGCCGAACTGCGGAAGAACTTCCGGACGGACTTCAGACTGGTCGCGACCGGCGGCTTCGCGAAGTGGGTCCTGCGCGGGCTGGACCTGCCCTTCGCCGTCGATCCGACGCTCACCCTCTACGGAGCGGGACTGATATGCTCAAGAATCTGCTGATCGCCGGGCTGTGCCTCGTCGCCGGCTGCGGGCCGTTCTGGGTGGATCCGTACATCACGGTCACCGAGAGCTCGCTGAACTGGGTTTCGATCCACTACTACAACATGAGCCGCCAGCCGATCCGGCGCATCGGCGTGACCGTCCACGGCAACGGCCTCGTGGAGGTCCGGAAGGGCACGAGCGAGCTCGTCTCCAACGATTTCGCCCGGCGCTACCGGGAGAAGGATTGGGACAACATCAAGAGCTTCCGCATCCAGATCGAGCCCGCCGCCGCCAACGACATCTTCCAGAATCTCGTCAACTTCGGGCTGCTGGACCGGGAGAAGACGTTCAAGGCCTCCGGCAAGCCGTCGCAAGACCGGTTCATCGCGGTCAAGGCCAACCTCAACAACAACACGTATTCCGACAACGTCAACATGTTCGAGGACGATCCCGATCTGGCCGAACAGCTGCTGGACGTCGTCCGCGAGTTCGAACATCCGTCGCTGTGAGGCGCCGTCGCCTTGCGGCAACAGTCACAACCATAGCACCGACCATGCCATGACGATCAGGGGATTGCTAGAGAAATGGGCCTCCGCCCGGCCGGACTCCGTTGCGTTGAAGTACTGCGAGGCGAAGGCCTGGCGGTCGAAGAGCTACGGGGAGCTGCTGCGCGGCGTGCGGGAAATCGCCGAGGGCTACGGCACGCGCTTCGGCCTCCGGCCGCGCGAAGAGAACGCGGCGATCATCCTGCCGAACGGTCCGGTGTGGATTGAATCCTATCTCGCCCAGTCCGGCACCGGCGTCTCCGTCGTGCCGATCGACCCGAAGCTGCACAACGAGGAGGTCGCCTACATCCTCCGGGACTCCCAGGCCCGGGTGGTGACGACGGACTCCGCGCACATGAAGATGATGATGGCCATCGCGCGGGACCTGCCCGATCTGCGCGGCGTCGTGATCACCGACGGATTCGTCCGCGGGGGGCAGAAGATCGACGACCGGGTTGACGTCGTCGAGTACGAGCGGCTTCGCGTCGACGGGGGCGGCGCCTGGTTCGACGGGCAGGTCGCGGAACCGTCCGACATCGCCTCGATCATCTACACCTCGGGCACGACCGGCAAGCCCAAGGGCGCGATGCTGACGCACGGCAACTTCATTGCGGACAGCGAGGGCGCGCTGAAGGTGTTCGGCGCCCCGGTGCGGCCGCGGGACTCGTTCTTCATCGTCCTGCCGCTCTTCCACGCCTTCTCGTTCACGGCGAACTTCCTCTGTCCGATGACGGTCGGCGCGTCGATGGTCTTCGTGCAGACCCTGCGCACCGTCGGCCAGGACATCCACGACACGCGGCCGACCGTCCTGTGCGCGGTTCCGCTGCTGGCGGAAAAGCTGCACGACAAGATCGAAGACGGCCTCCGGAAGTCGAAGCTCGCCCGGTTCCTGATGAAGATCGGGCTGCGCGGCCCGGTCATGCACATGGTGAAGCTGAAGCTCGGCGGCCGGCTCCGCTTCATCATCACCGGCGGCGCACCCTGTCCGCGTCACGTGATGGAGGCGTTCAACCGCATCCACGTGCGCTTCCTCGAGGGCTACGGCCTGACCGAATGTGCGCCGATCGTGTCGGTCTGCCCGCCCGAGGTGAAGGAGCTCGGGACGATCGGCCTGCCGATCGCCGGCATCGAGGTGCGCCTGGCCGAGCAGAACGCGCAGGGGGTCGGCGAGCTGCAGGTCCGGGGGCCGATCGTGATGCAGGGGTACTTCCACGATCCGGACGCCTCGGCCGATGCGTTCGAGGACGACGGCCAGGGCGGCCTCTGGCTCCGGACGGGGGACCTGGCGTCGATGGACGCGAAGGGCCTCATCACGATTCGCGGCCGCAAGAAGGCCCTGATTGTCAACCGCGAGGGCAAGAACATCTATCCCGAAGAGGTCGAGACCATGATCGCCCGGGAGCCGTGCGTCCAGGACGTCGTCGTCGTCGGCTACACCCAAGGCGGCGATCCGGGCGAGAAGGTCGGCGCCATCATCTATCCGAACGAGGACTGGTTCCTGCGCGAGCACGACGGGCAGCTGCCGCCGTGGGAGGAAGTGGAGAAGGTCGCGATCCGGCGCGCGCAGGAGAAATGCGCCGAGCTGGCCGACTACAAGCGCGTCCGCAAGGTCGTCGTCGCCAGGGAGCCGCCGGTGCGGACGTCCATCGGAAAGGTCAAGCGCGTCGCCTACAAGGGGACCCTTGACGAATAACGGCGGGGTGGTCGGATGGACGTGGCGTCGAGAGTCTATCTCGTCTGGCTGGAATGGCCGGAGCGGTGCTTTCGCGTCGATGCGGACGCGCTCCGGTGCCTGAAGGCCCTGGTTCCGGCCGGCAGCCGGGTCGTCCGCGCGCGGAGCGAGGCGTCGTTTCTCCGGCAGCTGCCGCAGGCGACGCATGCCGTCGTCTGGCATTTCCGCCGGGAGTGGTTCGCGCGGGCGCCGCGGCTGCGGCTGCTGGCGACGCCGGGGGCGGGCCGCGAGCTGGTGTCCCGCGAGGCGCCGCCGGGCGTGCAGGTCCATTTCGGCCACTACCATGGGGCGATCATGGCCGAAAGCGTCGCCGGCTTCGTCCTGGCCTGGGCGCGCGGCTTCTTCCGGCCCGAGCTGAAACGGTCCGGCTGGCAGCGGACGGCGCTGAGCGACAAGCTCCGGACGGTCGCGGGGTCGCGGGCCGTCATCGTGGGCTATGGCCGCGTCGGCGGCGCCATCGGCGCGAAGCTTGAGGCGCTCGGCGTGCGGGTGACGGGCTTCGGGCGGAAGAACCTGAAGGATCTGCCGACGGCGGCGAAGACGGCGGACTGGCTGGTCCTGGCGCTGCCGAGCGATACCGGTACGGACGATTTTCTCGACGCGGCGCTGATTCGCCAGCTGCCGCGGCAGTGTGTCGTGATCAATGTCGGGCGCGGCAATTCGGTCGACGAGGACGCGCTGGTCGCGGCGCTGGCGTCCGGTCGGCTGGCCGGGGCCTATCTGGACGTCTTCAAGGGCGAGCCGGGACCGCTGCAGCAGATCGTGAAGCGCCGTGGCCGCGGCGGAATCCTGGGGACAGACCCCAAACGACTCCCGTGGAACCTCGTCCGGACGCCGCACGCTTCCGCTTTCGCGGCCGACTATCTCAACCGGGCCTTTCAGGAGCTGAAGGATGACGGGTGTCTTTGAAGTGCAAAGCGTGGAGGCGACGTGGGCGCTCGCCCGGCGGCTGGCCGCCGAGCTGAAGCCCGGCGACGTCGTCTGCCTTGAGGGCGACCTGGGGGCCGGCAAGACGACGTTCGCGCAGGGACTCGCCGCCGCCCTCGGCGTCACGGGCCGCGTTACCTCGCCGACGTTCTGCATCGTCCAGGAACATCGCCCCCCGCCGGTCCCCGGCGCCCCGGCCGCCCGGCCTCCGGCGCTCGTCCACATGGACCTCTACCGCCTGCACGGCGAGGACGAGGTCGTCGCCATCGGCTGGGAGGACTATCTGGCCGAGGGCGCCATCCTGGCCGTCGAATGGCCCGAACGGGCGGGGTCCCTGATTCCGCCGCAGGCGCAGCACGTCGTCTTCACGCATCTGGAAGGGCCGGAGTCCCGGCGGATCCGGTTCTGGCAGGGAACGAAAACGGAGGAGGAGCGGAAATGATCGCCATCATCCCGGCGGCAGGCCTGGGCACGCGCTTTCTGCCGCTGACCCGGGCGGTGCCGAAGGAAATGCTGCCGATCGGCAGCAAGCCGGCGATTCAGCTCATCGTCGACGAGGCGCTGGCGGCAGGCTGCGACGAGGTCGTCGTCATCATCTCGCCGGCCAAGGAAATCGTCCGCAGCTACTTCTCGGCGGATCCGGCCTATGCCGGGGTCATCCGGTGGGTCTGCCAGCGCGAACAGCGCGGGCTCGGCCATGCCGTGCTCCAGTGCGCGGAGACGTGCGCGGGCCGCGGCGACCGCATTCTCATCCTCCTGGGCGACGCCGTAGTCAGCGGCTGTCAGGCCGCGCGCGAGATGGTCGCGCTGTCGCAGGCGAACGGCGGGGCCTCAGTCATCGGCGCGGAACGCGTGCCGTCGGAGAAAGTCTCGCGCTACGGCATCCTCAGCATCGAGGGCGGCCGGGTCGTCGACCTGGTCGAGAAGCCCTCGCCGGCGGAAGCGCCGAGCGACGTGGCGGTGGCGGGGCGGTACCTGCTGGACACGGCGATCTTCGGCTACCTGAAGACGCAGGCGCCGGGGAAGGGCGGGGAAATCCAGCTGACGGACGCCATCCGCCGCCTGATCGCCGATCCGGCGCATCCCCTGCTGCCGTACGTCTATCCGGGGAAACGCCATGACCTCGGCAACCCGCAGGGATATTTCGCAACGCTCTGCGCCTTCTACGGCAGGCAGTGAGCACGGAGAACACGAAGAAAGGACCGCGAGCATGGAGACGATCAGGACACGCAGCTTCGCCCGCGCCGGGCTGCTGGGGAATCCTTCCGACGGCTATTTCGGCAAGACGCTTTCGTTCGCCTTTGCGCAGTTCGGCGTCGATCTGACGCTGGTCGAGTCCTCCCGCATCCGCTTCATCCAAGGCGAGGTCGACGACGCCACCTTCGGCTCGATGGAGGAGCTGGCGCGCAACTTGCGCCTGTACGGCTACTACGGCGGCATCCGCCTGCTGAAGGCGACGGCGAAGCGCTTCTTCGACTACTGCCGCGACCACGACGTGGCCCTGCCGGAGCGGAACTTCGCCGTCGAGTACAAGATCAACATCCCGCGGCTGGTCGGGCTGTCCGGCTCGTCGGCGATCTGCTCGGCGATGCTGAAGGCGCTGATGCGCTTCTACGACGTGGAGATTCCGCTGGAGGTCCAGCCGACCGTCTGCCTGGAAGCCGAACGCGACGAACTCGGCATCAACTGCGGCTTTCAGGACCGCGTCATCCAGGTGTACGGCGGGCTGGTCTTCATGGACTTCAACCGGGCCTACGTCGAGGCGCACGACCGGGGCGTCTACGAAGAGCTCGATCCGGCGTGCGGCGGCCTCAATCTCTACATCGCCTACGACGCCAACCGGGCGGAAGAGTCCGGCCGGGCGCACCAGCGGGTGCGGCGGCTGTTCGAGGCGCAGAACGCGGACGTCCTGGCGGCGATGTCCGAATTCGCCGACATCGCCCAGCAGGGGCGGGACCTGTTGGTCGCGGCGCAGGCCGGCAAGGCGCTGGCGGACTGGCAGACACGCTTTGCCGCGCTGGTTGACGCCAACTTCGACTTGCGCGACCGGATCTTCCACGTGGCGGAGGAGAACCGCCGGATGGTGCTGACGGCGCGGCGTTCGGGCGCGAGCGCCAAGTTCGCCGGTTCCGGCGGCGCCATCGTCGGCACGTATGCGGACGAAGAGCAGTACCGGCGGCTGCGGTCCGACCTGTCGGAAATCGGCTCGGTCACGTTCCGCCCGACCGTGGCGACGCGCAAGGACGAGGCGGTCGAATTCGCGGACATCGGCCAGTGGCGCAATTCGTGACCCGTCCGCTCCCGCTCCTGGTCTGGCTCCTGGCGGCGGCCGTCGGCGGCTGCCGGACGCCCGGGTCCGACCTGAGCGCACCGGCGGAATGGACGCCGCTGGCCGCAGCGCCAGTCGTGGTGGCCCGCGGCGAAACGCTCCTGCCGATCGTGACGGACGAGCTGCCGCGCCACCGCTGGGCGGCGATGTTCCTGGCTGGCGTCATCGGGGAGACCTGCGGCCGGCGGCCCGATGTTCTGGTCGTCCAGGCCGGCCGGGATTGCGGAGTGGCGCAGGCCCTGTTCGTCGGGGGCGACGGCCGCGAGCCGTCGGACGAGGGGTTTCGCGTGGTGGCGAAAGACGGGTGCGTCCGCTTCTCCGGCCGGGCGGACTACGCCGTCTTCGACTGGTGCGAACGCATGCTCGGCTTCCGCTACTACTGTTCGGAGGGCCGCTGCGTCGAACGGCGGACGGAGATCGTCGTCCCGGCCGTCGATTACGCGGACCGTCCCGTCTACGAGCACCGTCGGCTGGGCGTGAGCCGTCCGTGGGCGCGCGTCGCGAAAGAGGGGAGAGCCCACCGCGGCGGCGTCGCCGTCCACGCCCCGCACGGCTGGTATCGAGATGCGAAGGTGACGGCGGCGCATCCGGATATCTTCGAGACCGGCAGGACGCCCATGCTGTGCTACGGCAATCCCGCGACCCTGGCCTACTACCAGCGGCGCATCGACCGCCATATCGCCGGGGTCGAGGATTCCGGCGGCATCGTTGACAGCCGCCGGAAGGTCGTGACCGTCAGCCCGTGGGACGCGCCGATTCGGTGCGACTGCAAATGGTGCCGGACGCAATACGCCTACGGCGGGGACGCGGCCGACCGGGCCTCGCCGGTCATCTGGGGGAGCTTCCTGTCGCAGCTGTCGGCGTGGCTGAAGGAGACGCACCCCGACTACCTGATTTCCTTCCTGCCGTACTGGAACGCGTGCGGCGTGCCGTGGAAAGCCGAGCCCGTGCTGGCGGACAACTGCGAGGCGGAGGTGTGCACGATGCCGGGTCTGGCCCTGCTGAAGGACGAGCCTTGCCGGGTTCGCGAGGAAACGATCCTGCGCGACTGGCAGGCGCTGACGGGGCGCAAGGTGCTCAGCTGGCATTACGGATGCTGGCCGCAGGAGCGGACTTCCGCGCCGTACGTCTTCGGGCGGACGATTCGTCGGCACTGCCGGGAGATGCGGGACGTCGCGTGCGGGACGTTCATCTGCGGCGGGGCGGACGATCCGCGTCTGGCGCTGTCGATGTACGTGTGGATGAAGTGCCTGTGGAACCCCGACCTCGACGTCGGGGCGGTCTACGACGGCTTCGCGCGGCGGATGTTCGGCCCGGCGGAACGGCCGATGCGCGAACTGATCGCCTTGCAGGAATCGTGCTGGAACCGTCCGTGGGAGTCGACGGAATGCACCTACCGCAATGTCTTCGCGACGAGCTATCCGCGCAAAGACGTCGAGCGGATGCGCGCGCTGCTGCAGGAGGCCGCGGCGGCGGCGCGGGCGGCGGACGACGAGACGAGCCTGCGGCGCGTCGACTGGTATGCGTCCGGCTTCACGCGGTTCTTCGCCGAGTCGGACGCGTTGGCGCGGCGGCTGGCGACGACGGGGCGGCTGGGCTTCGTCGTGCGTCCGGGGGCGACGAACGAGATGGTGCGGGCGCGCGAGGTGTTCAGTCCCGCGCCCTGGATGCGTACGGCGGTCGTGACGCGGGCGGACCGGGCGAGGGGTGAGCTGGTGCTGACGGTCCGGTGCGACGATCCGGCGGCGGCGCAGATGGACTTCACGTCCATCGATCATGATGCCGTCTGGGGCGACGACAGCGTGACGTTCGTCTTTGAAGCGGCGGGCGGCGTCCGCGAGGCGAAGGTCTACAAGGACGGGTCGGTCGAGGACGGGCGCGGCGCGGCCTGGCTGACGGCGGCGGTGGCGCATGACGGCGGCGGGTGGACGGTCACGGCGCGCGTCCGGCTGTCGGAAGCGGCGCGTGCGCGAGGGGTCGTGAGGGGCAATGTCTGCCGCTGGCGCGTCGGCGACCGGCGGCAGCCCGCCGCAACGCGTGTGCAGGGCAGCCGCTACGAGCATTGCCGCCTCGGCACCTGCTATACGCGCCCGGACGGCGATCCCGCCGCCTTTGTCGATTTTCTGCTCGAATCTTGATGGTTTCAGCCATGTCCGTGTCCGCCGCCGCAGGGCGGCAAAAGGGAAAAAAGAAACAGGAAAGGAGAGTGCCAATGAGAAAGATGCTGTTTGCGCTATTTGCGCTGGCCGTCGCCGGGTGCGCGACGGTCGAAATCTCCTCAGTCGGGTCGATGCGGGGCGGCGACCGACTGCTCGTCATCCAGAACGACGGCTACGAACTGCTCTGGCTGCTGCCGCTGTGGTCGGGCGACCTGTCGTGGGACGCCGAGCGCAACGACGTCAGCCGCCGACCGGCGCTCTTCGCGAATCATGCCGACGTCCGGCATCTCTGGGCGGCGGCCCGGCGAATCGCCGAGCGCGAGCACTGCGACCTGGTGGATGTCACCTTCATCGACAACTACCGGGCGCTGGAGCTGTCGATGCTGTACGGGACGGTAAAGGCCAGCGACCTGGCGATTTCGGCCGTCCTGCGTCCGCGCAAATGACCGCGAGGGAGGAACGGATCATGAACAAGCTGATTTCGACGGTGGCGCTCGCATTCCTGACCGGCTGCTGTGCCTACAGCCAGCTCGGCCGTGACGTCGGCGGCGTCCGGGTGGACGGACTGGAGCCGGTCGCGACCTATGAGGTGGTGAACGTCGCCTACCGGCTGCTGGGCCTGCTGCCCCTGACGGCCGGCGAGACGTGGAAGGAAGGTCCCTATTCGGACAATGTCGGCTCGATGCGGCTCTTCGGCTCGACCTGCGATCTGGACGACAATCTCAGGAGCGTCGCCCATGCCTGCGAAATCGTCGGGGGCGACGACATCATCGACGTCACCGGGCGCGTGGACGAATATTCCGGCTGGAGCTGGTTGCTCATCAAGAAAAGGATCGTGAAGACGTCCTGCGTCATTGTGAAACGTCTTCCGTCTCCCGCCCCCAGCCGCTGAGGCGGCGCCCTCCTTGCGGCGGACGGTCCCTCCCCGGCGGCGTACAGCTGCCGCAGGAGCGGGCTATGGGCGAGTTTGCCGACGAATAAGGGCGGCGGAATCTGCAAACTCCGGGGGTACGGCCATTGAGACGGCTCACTCTTTGTGGTATAATTCCAACAATGGCTGGGAGTTTCAACTGGGTGGCGCTGGGCGTGGCGCTGTTGCCTTTCGCCGCATGCGTCGGGCTGCTGTCCGTCGTCGTGCTTGGCGAGCGTCTGCCGTGGTTCGGCCAGCTGGTGAAATACGGGTCGGTTGGCGTGATTGCGACTTACGTGCAGACGGGGGTCTTCTACTGGCTGGGCACGACCTGCCTGCAGTGTTTGGGGCCGGATGACGTGGCCGTCCGCATCCTGCATTTCGCGGCGAGCGACGTTTCGGACGGCGTTCGCGCGTTCCGGTTCGCCGTGGCGACCGGCGTCGGCTTCACGGTCGCCAATGCCGTCTGCTGGTTCATGAGCCGCCGGTGCGTCTTTCAGCCGGGGAAGTTTCCCTGGGCGATCGAGTTCGGCATGTTCTTCGGCGCGGCGCTGATTGCGACCCTGATTGCCATGGCGCTGAGTTCGGCGCTGATTCGCTGGGCCGGCCTCATGACGACGATCGCGGTTGGCATCGAGGTGGTCGTGTCTTTCTTCGTGAACTTTTTCGCCCGCAAGTTTTTCATTTTCAAAGGATAGGAGCCATTATGTCTGTTTTCCCGTGCCTGGCAAGCCTGACGCTTCTGGCCTGGAGTTTCTTCGGCCGGGCGCCTGAGAAGCCGACGCCGGTCGTGTCGGCAAAGGATCAGGAGCAGTCCATCCATGCGGCGGTTTCCAACGCCGTGCAGCAGGCCGTGCAGGCGGCGGTGGCGGAGGCGGCCCAGAAGGCCGCTGCCGCGGCGGCGGCGGAGAAGGTCGCGCGCGAAGCGAAGGAGGCCGAGGAAAAGGCGGCGCGCGAGGCGGCGAAGGCCGAGGCGAAGGAGCGGCGCGCGCAGGCCAGGGAAGACCGCGAGCTGGCGGCGAAGGCCGAGGCGGAGCAGCGGGCGCTGGAGCTGGAGAACCTGCAGCGGATCGAGTCGCACATCTTCCGGCTGGAGCACGCTTCCGCCGAGGAGGTGGCGGAGAAGTTCAACGTGATGTGGAGCGGCGATTTCGGCACCAACTGGAAGCTCTCCAAGATGGCCGTGGCCTTTCCCGAGTCCAACTCGATCATGATGACGGCGCCGCGCGCGATCATCGCGGCCTGCGAACAGCTGCTCAGGGAGCTGGACGTCGAGGCGCCGCAGGTCTACATCGAGGCGCGGTTCGTCGAACTCGGCAACTCGGCGTCGCACAAGGTCGGCATCGACTGGGCGGGCATCGCCGGGGGAACGACGATCGGCGGCTCGATCAGCGCCGGCACCCAGTCGACGCGGCTTGGCGACGGCGTGCAGAACTACAAGAAGGAGGTCAACTCGCGGTCGGGATCGACGACGACGACCGAGGCGTTCGACCTGACGGGCGAGCGGGGCTCCGACGGCTCCGTCTCCTACTTTAGCGGCACCCTGAACGTCTCCCAGATGTCGCTGACGCTCAGCGCGCTCGACGCGACCGAAGACGCGAAGACCTTCTCGAATCCGAAGATCATCGTCTCGTCCGGCAAGAAGGCCACCGTTGACATGACGACGAAGTACCCGAACGTCAAGATCTCGACCAAGCGCACGACTGGCACCTCCGACTCGGTTGACATCGCGTCCAACCTGGAGGCGATTCCGGGCGAGGACAAGTTCATGTTCGCGAAGGAGGCCTTCTTCAGCTGGGGCATTTCGCTGGAGGTGACGCCGCGCATTTCGACGAACGGGCTCATCAACGTCTCCATCGTGCCGACGATCTCGTCCCGTGACACGAACGAGGGCGACAGCGGGTGGGTGACGACCGGCACGACGGACTCCTCCGGGAACGAGGGAGGGACCGTTTCGGCGAAGTACCCGATCATCAAGGTGCAGCGGCTGGTCAGCGAATTCAATCTCGCCAGCGGCACGACGGCGGTCATCGGCGGGCTGTCGATCACCGAAGAGCGCCAGGTCGATTCGGGCATTCCGCTGCTGCGCGAGATTCCCTGGATCGGGCCGAGGATCTTCGGGGCGAAGACGCGCGTCAAGGAGCAGAAGGAGATCATCGTCTTCGTGACGGTCGGCCTGGTCAATCCCCGGCAAGTCTCTCCTGACGCGGGGCTGCCGAAGAACGCCGTTCTCGGCCGGCAGTATACCAAGGGGCAGAAGCTCGAACCGGGCGACCGGCCCGAGAAGAACATGGAGGGTTTCGATTCCCTGGACCTGCGGCCCCTGGAGGAGCAGGCCAAGGATCCGCTGCGCGAGCAGAATCGCAGCGTCTTCGACCTGAGCGACTACATTCCGTTCAGGAAAGATCCCAACTACAAGAGGGATCCCAGCTACAAGAGGGAATGAGGATGAGGAAGCGGGTTCCGGTCGGTCCTGGCTGCCGGTGGCGGGCGCCTGCCCGGTGCGGCAGGGCGCATGGGGGGCGGTGAGCGCGTGAGAATCGCGATCTGCTATCCGCCGCTCAGATGCGAGAAGGGCGTTGCGCTCCTGACGCAGAACCGGCAGTTCCAGTGGTTCTCCCGCCCGACCTACATTTTCCCTGTCGTCCCCGCCACGGCGGCGACGATGCTGAAGCGGGCCGGCCACGAGGTCCTGTTCCTGGACGGCATCGCGGCGGAGCTGTCCTCGGATGACTTCGACGCGCAGCTCTCCGCGTTCAGGCCGGACGTGGTCGTGCTGGAGACGAAGACCCCGGTCGTCAAGCGTCACTGGCGCTGGATCGAGGCGCGGACCGCCGGGAGGGCGGCGGAGGGACGGGGCGCGGCAAGTCCGAAGTACGTCCTGGTCGGCGACCATGTGACGGCGCTGCCGCAGGAGTCGATCCGGCAACCGGGCGTCTGGGCGGTCATCCCCGGGGGCGACTGGGACTATGGACTCATCGACTTCGTCGCCGCCGGCTGTCCGCAGGGCGTGCGGCCGTTTGCCCTGCGCGAATCGCTCGTGGACTTGCCGTGGATCGACCGCGAGCTCGTCCACTGGGAGCTGTACGCGAAGCGGAACGGCAACTTCCGGCGGACGCCCGGGACCTACATCATGTCGGGGCGGGACTGCTGGCACGGCAAGTGCACCTTCTGCAGCTGGACGACGCTCTATCCGAAGTACCGCACGCGCGACCCGATTGACGTCGTCGACGAGATCGAGCTGCTGGTGACGAAGTACGGCATCCGGGAGATCATGGACGATTCGGGCTCGTTTCCGGTCGGTGGCTGGCTCGAGACCTTCTGCCACGAGATGATCCGCCGCGGCTTGCCGAAGAAGGTGCGCCTCGACTGCAACATGCGCTTCGGCCGGCTGACGCCGGACGACTACCGGCTCATGCGCAGGGCGGGCTTCCAGTTCGTGCTCTTCGGGGTCGAGTCCGCGAATCAGGAGACGCTGGACCGCTTCGCCAAGGCGCTGAAGGTCGAGGACGTCGAACGGGGCGCGAAGTGGGCGACCGAGGCGGGGCTGGACGTGCACGTCACCTTCATGTTCGGCCATGCCTGGGAGGGGCCGAAGGAAATCGCGAACACGGTCGCCTTGGCGCGTCGCCTGCTGGCGAAGGGCTGGGCGAAGACGCTCCAGTGCACGCTGACGATTCCCTATCCCGGCACGCCGCTGTTCAAGGAGCTGGAGGCGAATGACGGGCTTTGGACCCAGGACTGGGACGAGTACGACATGCGGCGGGCGATTACGAAGACGCCGCTTGTCAGCGAGGCGGAGATCAAGCGGGCGATCCGGGAGGTCTATCGCGGCTTTCTGCAGCCCGGGGCGCTCTGGCACCGGCTGTGCTCGACCCGGACGCTGTTCGATCTCGGGTTCTACTGGCGGGGCGTCCGGTCCCTGGTCGGGCATCTGGCCGATTTCAAGTCGTAGGAGGCAGGCATGGTCTGGTTTCTCGGAGGCATCGCTTTTCTGGTTCTCGGTTATCTCACCTATGGTCGGCTCGTCGAGCGGATCCTGGGTCCGGACGACCGGCCGACGCCGGCGCTGGCCCAGGCGGACGGCGTCGACTGCGTGCCGTTGCCGAAATGGAAGAACCTGCTCATCCAGCTGCTGAACATCGCCGGCGTCGGCCCGGTGATCGGCGTGGTCCTCGGCATCAAGTTCGGCAAGGTGGCGCTGCTGATCATTCCCGTCGGCTGCGTGCTGATGGGGGGCGTCCACGACTTTCTGGCTGGCATGATGTCCATCCGCAGCCGGGGCGCGAATCTCCCGAAGCTCGTCGCCGACTGCCTGGGCCGGGGGTATGCGCGGGTGTTCTCGTGGATCATGATCGCGCTGCTGTTGCTGTGCGTGACGGTGTTCATCAACGTCCCCGCCAGCATCGTCGACGGGACGTGGCTGCCGCAGGTGTCGGTCTTCTGGTGGGCGGTCGCCCTCGTCTTCGCATACTATGTCGCGGCGACGCTGTTTCCCGTTGACAAGATCATCGGCAAGATCTATCCGGTCTTCGGCGCGCTGCTCGTCGTCGGTTCCCTGGCGATGGCCGTCGCCCTGGTCTGGGCGGGCGTCCGGCAGCCGTCGCTGCTGGACGACTGCGCGGGCTTCGCCGACTTCCAGGCCCGCAACCCGCTGTTTCCCTGCCTTTTCGTGACGATTGCCTGCGGCATCATCTCGGGCTTCCACGCGACGCAGAGTCCGATTGTGGCGCGGACCATGCGGTCCGAACGCGAGGCCCGGGCGACTTTCTACGGCATGATGATCCTTGAGGGCGTCATTGCGATGGTGTGGGCCGCGGGGGCGCTGGCGATCTACAACCTGGACGGCGGGCTAATCGCCCGGCCGCCGGCCTACGTGCTGACGCGGATCACCACCCATTTCCTCGGCAGCTGGATGGGCGGAACGACCGTGCTCGCCGTGGTGATCCTCGCGGTGACCTCGGGCGACACGGCCTTGCGCAGCGCCCGGCTCTCGCTGGGCGAAATGTGCGGCATCGACCAGGTTCCCGCCGTCAGCCGGGTGCTGACCTGCCTGCCGCTCGTCCTGCTGGTCGCCGTCCTGCTCTGGTGGTCGAACGCCAGCGCCGGCAGCTTCGGCCACCTCTGGAACTACTTTGCCTGGGGCAACCAGGCGATTTCCGCGACGACGCTCTTGTGCGGCACGGTCTGGCTGGTCCGGCAGGGCAAGCGGGCCGGCGCGCTGGTCGCGGCCGTGCCGGCCGTGTTCATGACGACCGTCGTCGTGTCGTTCATCCTCTGGGCGTCGGCCGACCAGGGCCAGCCCTGGGGCATCGTGTGGAAATACGCGCAGGGGCGGCTCGTCAACTGCGGGTGTCCGCTTTGGCTGGCCGTCTCCCTGGGCGTCGCCGTCGCCCTCGTCCTGGCGGCCGCGCCGTTCGTCCGCCACCGGTGCGGCGGAAAGGAATCGCGCCCGTGACCGCCTGTTCGCTGCTCCTGTCCGCGCTGACGCTCCTGAGCCCGGAGAACGGCGCCTCCGTATCCGTGCGGCAGCCGGTGCGACTCGCCTGGCGGGGCGAGACGAACGTCGTCTATCTCCTGAATCTCGCCCGGGAGGGCGGTTCGGAGCAGATGTTCGCCGTCAGCAACCGCACCAGCGTGCATGCCGCCAACCTGGAGCTCGGCAGCCGGTACGACTGGCAGGTCCGCCAGGCGGGCACCTTGGATTCCGCCTCGGGCACGTTCACGACGGCCGACGACGGGCCGCGTCCGCTATGGGCCGAGGGGGTGGGGAACTTCCGCGACCTCGGCGGCTGGCGGACGGAGAGCGGGCGGCGGGTGCGGCAGGGCAGGATCCTGCTGTCGGCCGCCCTATGGCAGCCGGAGCAGGCGTCGCGCGGGGCCTTCTCCCGTCCCGTCCAGGACGGTCTCCGCCTGATTACGGACGAGGGCATCGCCACCATGCGCTCGGAGTTCGGCGTCCGGACGGACCTGAACCTGCGGAAGGACCGCGGCGGCTCGCGTGCGGACGTCTCCGCGCTGGGCGAGGGCGTCGCCTGGCGCAGCGTGCCGTTCGAGTCCGGCGACCGCATCGACCGCGTGACGTGCGGCCGCGAATCGTTCGCCCGGATCCTTGACGTCCTGACGGTCGGCGAGAACTATCCGGTGCTCATCGAGGGGGGTGACGGCCGGGACCGCGTCGATACGCTGGCTTTCCTGCTGAACGGGCTTTTAGGCGTGTCCGAGCCGGAGCTTCGCCGGGGGTGGACTTCCTCGCCGGAACTCTATCGCGCGCTCGTCGCCTACCTGCGGCAGTTCCCCGGCGAGACGATGCGCGCGCGAATCGAGGCGTATGCGCACGGCTGCGGCATCGCCGACCGGGAGCTGGCCGCCTTCCGCGCGCTGGCGCTCGAATGAAGGCGCGGGGCCGTTGGACGGCGAAACGCCGCCCGGCGTCATGGTATAATACCCGTCGATGAAGACACTGCTGGTCGGATACAAGGCGGCGGACCTGACGCCGCAGCTGCTGGAAGGGGACGTCACCTGCCATGTCCTCGACATCTACCATCGCCACGCCATCGAGAAGGTGCATCACGCGAAGGTCGTCTGTTCGCCGCACCTGCCGGAAGGGCCGTGGGACGTCGTCCGGTTCCGGACGGGGCCGAAGCTGATGAGCGGCGAACTGGCGCTCGACCTCCTGCAGGAATGCCACCGGGTCTGTTCGCGGGTCGAAGTCGATTTCGTCGGGCGCGAGCGCGATCGCAACGACCTGCTTGGCAAGTTGAGGGACAAGCCCGGCCGCCAGCGCCGCTTCCGGGCGGAATGGCCGGCCAGCGTGCCCGGCGGCGAGCAGCTGACGTTTGCGAGCTACCCCGGCTGCTTCTGCCACCGCCGGCTCGACGAGGGCGGGCTGGCGCTCGCCGAGGTCGTGTCGCGAGAATGGGCCGACGGCGGGAGCCTGCGGAGGAGCCAGGGCGCATCCCTGCGGCTGCTGGACATGGGATGCGGGTGCGGGCTGGTCGGCCTGCTGATCGCGAAGCGGCTCCAGACGCCGGATTTCCGCCCCGAGCTCGTGCTGGTCGATTCGCACAGCCGGGCGGTCGAGGCGGCGCAGGAAAACGCCGACCGGTTCGGGCTGTCGGCGGAAGTGATTCTGGCGGACAACGGAACGCCGGCGCGGATGGACGGCACTTTCGACGTCTTCGTCGGGAATCCGCCCTATTACAGCGACTACCGCATTGCGGAGGTCTTTCTGGAGACGGCGAAGCGCTCGCTCCGGCCCGGCGGCTGCTGCTATACGGTGGTCCGGAACTCCGCGTGCCTCCAGCCCGTGCAGGAGCGGTATTTTCCGTCCGTGGCGGTCATCGGCCGCCGGGGATACAGCGTGCTGAAGTCGGTGAAGGGATAAGGCCATGGTGATGATGAGTCCGATGCGGTGGAAGCTTTTCGAGCTTTTCGACATTCCCGTCTACGTCGACATGACGTTCCTTATCCTCTTGTTCCTGTTCGTCAACAGCGGCAGTTCGTTCGGCGTCGGGCTGATGCAGGCGCTGGCGCTCGGGCTTTCGATCGTCGCCCACGAGTACGGACACTCCCTGACGGGACGCGCCTTCGGCTGCGAAACGAGCCACATCACGCTGTCGTTCATCGGCGGCTGCGCCTCCATGACGTCCATGCCGCGGCGCGGCTGGCAGGAGTTCCTCGTGGCAATCGCCGGGCCGGCCGTCAGCTTCCTGTTGTGTGGCTTCAGCTGGCTGCTGCTGTCCACGCTGCCGATTGCGAATCGGTTTCTCGCCGTGACGCTCGTCTATCTCTTCTGGCTGAACCTCGTCCTCGGCTGCTTCAACCTGCTGCCGGGGTTCCCGATGGACGGCGGGCGGATCTTCCGGAGCGTGATGATGCTCTTCGTCTCGCGTCCGCAGGCGACGCTGGTGGCCATGTGGGTGGGGCGCGTGGTCGCCGTGCTCCTGGGGCTGGACGGACTGTACGCGTTGTTCAACGGCGGCAGCTTCGCCTTCATCCGCATCTTCATCGCCTGGATGATCTGGAAGGACGGCTACCGCGAGTACCGGCTGGCGCTGGCGGAGGAGGATTTCCGGCGGTGGACGCAGGACGACTTCAACGCCCGCGTCTCCCCGCCGCCGTACGACCGCTGACCGCGCGTTTATGGTATAATGCGAAGAATGAACGTACAGGCGACTGAGATTCCGGACGTCAAGATCGTCACCCCGGACATCCATCGGGACGCGCGGGGGTATTTCGCGGAAACGTATCAGGAGGAACGGTACGTCCGGGCGGGAATCTGCGCGAAGTTCGTCCAGGACAACGAGAGCCGCTCCTCCTGCGGCGTCCTGCGCGGCCTGCACTGGCAGGCCGGCAGGCATGCGCAGGCGAAGCTCGTCCGCGTCATTCGCGGCGCGGTCTGGGACGTGGCGGTTGACATCCGCAAGGGTTCGCCGACGTTCGGCAAGTTCGTGAGCTGCGAGCTGACGGCGGAAAACGGGCGTCAGTTCTTCATTCCGCGCGGCTTTGCCCACGGCTTTGTCGTGCTGGAGGACGACACGCTGTTCAGCTACAAGTGCGACAACTTCTACTGCCGGGAGTCGGAACGGGGGCTGCGATTCGACGACCCGGCGCTGGGCATCAGGTGGCCGCGGCCCGGTCGCGGCTATCTCCTGTCCGAGAAAGACACCCTGCATCCGCAGCTCAAGGACATCGAACCCTGGGAGGAAACGAGATGACGGTTAGGGGCTATGCGAAATTTCTGCTCATCATGGCCGGCCTCGGGGGGCTGCTCTACGGCGTGGACGTCGGCGTCATCGCCGCGGCGCTGCCCTACATCGAGCGGACCTCGACGTTCACCCAGAACGAGATCGGGTGGATCGTCGGCATGGCGCTCTGGGGGTCGCTGCCGTCTTCGCTCGTCGCGGGCCTGCTGGCCGAGTGGTTCGGGCGCAAGCGGATGATCGTCGCCTCCGCCCTGCTCTTCCTGATTTCGATTCCGGTGATCTGCGCGTCGGGTTTCTTCGCGGGCGGCAACTTCTGGATGATGATCTGCGGGCGCGCGATGCAGGGCGCGGCGGCGGGGCTCTTCGGCGTGATCGTTCCGATGTATCTCGCCGAGTGCCTTGACGCCGATTCGCGCGGCAAGGGCACGGGAATGTTCCAGCTGCTGCTGACGATCGGCCTCGTCTTCGTCGCGGTGATCGGCTTCTGCGTCACCTACTTCGTCGGCGACGCCAAGCACGCCGTGGACGCGAAGGCGCTGGCGAACGGCGTCGAGGCGGCCAAGGTCACCTTCGCGCAGATTTCGGCCTGGTTCGACGCCGCGCAGATCGCCTCGTGGGTACACGCCTGGCAGCTGATCTTCCTGCTCTCGTGCGTTCCCGGAATCGTGCTCTTCCTTGGCGCGTTCCGCCTGAAGGAGTCGTCGCGCTGGCTCTACCGCCAGGGCCGCCGGGACGAGGCGCTCGCCTCGCTGGCCGCCAACAACGGCGAGGAGCAGGCGCAGGAGATCCTCGCCGAGATGATTGCGGCGGACGAGGCGGCCGCCGCCGAGCGGGCGAAGAACGCCGCGGCGACGGACTCGCTCCTCCAGCGGAAGTACGTGATTCCGTTCGTCCTTGCGGTCGTCATCCTCGCCTGCAACCAGACCACGGGCATCAATTCCGTGCTCAACTACACGGTGACGATCTTCCAGAAGACGGGCATGCAGGGCGCGTTCGCGAACGTCTCCGACGTCGCCATCAAGATCATGAACTGCGTGATGACGGTCGTCGCCTGCGCGCTCGTCGATCGCAAGGGCCGCAAGTTCCTGCTCAAGCTCGGGACTTCCGGCATCATCGTCGGCCTCTGCGGCGTCGGCGCGATCTTCCTCGCGATTTCGAAGGGCTGGGTCGTCGCGTCGATGACGACGGGCGTCTTGGCGACGGCGTTCTTCTTCATGTTCATCGGCTTCTACGCCGTCGGTCCGGGCGTGTGCGTGTGGCTGGCGCTCACCGAGCTGATGCCCACGCGCATCCGCGCGAACGGCATGGCCATTGCGATGATCATCAACCAGGGCGTCTCCGCCGGCATCGCCACCGTCTTCCCGAAGTGGTGCGCGGCGACGAACGACAACGGCAGCGTCTTCTTCGTGCTCGCGGGATTCACGGTCGTCTACTTCGTCACGGCGGCGTTCTTCCTGCCCGAGACCAAGGGCCGCACGCTCGAAGAGGTCGAACAGTACTTCACGACGGGCAAGATGCCGCCGCAGAAGGCGTGAGGAGGCCGGGGCCTTGACTTTCCGGTTCTTGGGGACGGGGACGTCGGTCGGGGTGCCGCAGATCGGCTGCACCTGCAGGGTCTGCACCTCGTCCGATCCGCGCGACCGGCGCCGCCGGTGCGGCGCCTACGTGCGCTCGGGCGACGTCGGCTTCCTGATCGACACGCCGCCGGAGCTGCGCCTGTCGTGCGTCGAATACGGCATTTCCCGGGTCGACGCCGTGGTGCTGACCCATGCGCACATGGACCATGTCGCGGGCTTTGACGACGTGCGGCGCTTCAACACCCTGAACGGGACCTGGGTCAAATGCGATCCGTCGTCGGACGGCGCGAACGGGCTCGCCTGCCGGTGCGTCGGCAAGGTCCTGCCCTGCTACGCGATGCCGGAGACCGAGGAGCAGATGCACCGCATCTTCCCCTACGTGAGCACGCGGGGCGGCGTGCACGGCCTGTACCGTCCGCAGATCGAGTTCATCGGCGACGACGTCTTCCGACTCGGCGCCGTGACCGTCGAGCGGCTGCGGGTCGAGCACGGCTTCCCGTGCTGCGGCTACCTGCTGCGGGAAGGCTCCGGGCCTGCGCTCGCGTACGTCTCCGACTGCCATGCGATTCCCGAACCGGCGCTCGCCCGGATGCAGGGGGCGGACACGCTGGTCCTCGACTGCCTGCGCGAGCGGGAGCATCCGACCCATCTCAAGCTCTCCGAGGCGCTCGCCTACGTCGCCCGGCTGGCGCCGCGGCGGACCTTCCTGACGCATCTGTGTCACGACTTCACGCATGAGGAATGGCTGCGGAAGCTGCCGGCGGGCGTGACGCCGGCGTACGACGGCCTGGAACTGGAGGTTGCCTGATGTCTCGCGTTGCCATGCGCCTGTCCCGTGTCTTGCTGTTCGCCGCCGGCCTCTGCCTGACGCTCCTGCCGGCCGGTGCGCTCCGCGCCGCGACTTCGGAAATCGGCGTCGACTTGCGGTTCTGCACCATCGATCCCTTCACGCAGAAGCCGGTCGGCGTGGCGGATTTCGTCGCCGGCGAGCGCATCCGCGGCGTCGTCGACATCGCCAACCCTTCGCCGGAGCAGGTGAGCGTCGGCTATCCGGACTCGAAGGACCGCCTCTTCATCGAGGTGTTCCGCGCCAGCGATATGCACCAGCTTGCCCGCATCTCCAGCCGGCCGTTCGTCAGCCGGTTCCGGATCGACTCCGGCGAAGGTCAGAAGCTGGAGGTCTTCCTGGGCGATCATTACGGGCTGCGCGAGCCCAGCCATTACCTGGCGAAGCCCGTCCTGGTGCACAACGGCGTGCGTTACGAGGGTTCGGTGCGGGCCTTCGACATCGTGGACGGCATCCGGCTGGTCGGCGCCATGCAGATGTTCGCGAACCGGCCGGGGCTGCAGCGCGAGTTCGCCATCGTCTACTGGAACCGCAACCATTCCGAGCACCTGTTCCTGACGGCGCGGGACGTCGGCGGTTCCGCCCGGAACTGGGAGACCTTCGACCTCGGCGCGGTCCTCCGCATCGACCGTCCGACGGTCAGCATCCTGCCGAAGGGCGAAGTGGTCGTGCTCCACCGGCTCAACCGCGACCAGTTCGTCCGCAGCGAGTTCTGGTCGTTGCCGGACGACCTGGAGTTCCGCCTGCGCGAGACCGTGCAGGATCCGGAAACCGCCGGCACGGCGCGCGTGCGCGAGCTTTACCGGGAAGGCGGGGTCAAGCCGAAGGTCAACCCCTGGTGGAAGTTCTGGTGATGCGGGCGGTTCGTGGCTCCGGCTTGCGGCCGGCGACTGAAAGATGAACATCCTTGGGATCGAGACGAGCTGTGACGAGACCGCCGCATCGGTCGTGCGCGACGGGCGCGAGGTGCTTGCCAGCGTCGTCTACACCCAGATTCCGCTGCATCAGCCGTATGGCGGCGTCGTGCCGGAGATCGCCAGCCGCGCCCACGTCGAGAAGATCGGGCAGGTCATCGGCCTGGCGCTGGGAACGGGCGCCGGGCGGCATCGCGTCGACGCCGTGGCCGTCACCTACGGTCCCGGCCTGTCGCCGGCGCTGATCGTCGGGCTCAATGCGGCGAAGGGCCTGGCCAAGGCGCTGGAAGTTCCCCTGATCGGCATCAACCACATCGAGGCGCATCTCCATACGCCGTTTCTCTACGATGCCGGCGAGCGGCCGGAGCGTGCCGTCGCCGCCGGTCCGGAGGCGTGCTGTCCCGCGCTCGGGCTGGTCATCTCCGGCGGCAACACGGTGTGGGTGGATATGCCCGAGTACGGGCGCTACGAGGTCGTCGGCGAGACGCTGGACGATGCGGCGGGCGAGGCCTTCGACAAGGCGGCGAAGCTGCTGGGCCTCGGCTATCCCGGCGGCCTGAAGATCGACCGCATCGCGCAGGCCTGGCGCGCGTCGGCGGGCGCCGACGACGAGGAACCCGTGGCTTTTCCCCGGGGCCGTCCCCGCGACGGCGTGACGGCGCTGGCGGGGCTTCCCGCCGAGCTGTGCGTGTCGTTTTCCGGACTGAAGACGGCGCTGCTCCGCCATGTGCAGCGGCATCCGGAGCTCACGGACGCGACGGCAGACCGGCGCGACTTCGGCGGCTATCAGGTGACGCCGGCGGTGGCGCGCGTCGTCGCCGGCTATCAGGAGGCGATCGTGCAGGCGGTCGCGGACCGCACGCGTGCGGCGCTCCGTCGCCGGCCGTACCGGGCGCTCGTCCTCGGCGGCGGCGTTTCGCTCAACTCGCGGATTCGCGCCGTCCTGGCGGAGGTCGCATCCGCGTCCGGCGTGCCGCTGCTGATGGCCAGGCCCAAGTATACGGGCGACAACGGCGCGATGATCGCCGGCCTTGCCTACTACCGCCGCAACCATGTCGAGGACGCGATGTCGCTTGACGCGAACCCGAGCCTGGAGGTCGGCCAGTGAAGGGCTATTGGCTGCTGACGGCGTTTGCGGCCGTCGTGCTCGGGGCGGCGGCCGTCTGGCTGGGCGGCCTCAACCAGGACGAGGGCTGGTATCTCTACGCGGCGAACCTGGTGCAGGAGGGGAAGATGCCGTTCCGCGACTTCGCCTATACGCAGGGACCGCTCCTCCCCTACGTCTATTCGGCGTTCACCTGGATCTGGCGGGCGGGCGGACTGCTGGGCGCGCGCCTGTTCACGCTGGCCCTCGGCGTGGTCGGCATCGTCTTCGCCGCCGCGCTGGCCCGGCGCCATGCGCCGGCGGAAGCGAAGTCCGCCGCCGCGCTGACGGTCTGCCTGCTGCTCGGCGCGAACCTCTACCATCTCTACTACCTGGCGATGCCCAAGACGTACGCGTTGGCGTCGCTTTTCGTCCTGTCCGGCTGCTTCCTCGCGAGTTATGAGGGGGCGGCGGCTGCGATTGCCGCCGGACTGGCCTTGGCGTTGGCGGCCGGCACGCGCATCAGCCTCGGCGCACTGCTGGTCGTCGTGGGCCTGCAGCTGCTCGTCACGCGGCGCTGGCGACGGCTGCTCTGGTTCTGCCTCGGCGGCTTTGCCGGGCTGGCCCTGGTCTACCTGCCGTTCCTGTGCGATGCCGGTGCGCGTGCGGGGCTGGTCGCGGCGCAGCGGTATCACGCCGCGCGCGGCGGAGCCGACCCCGTCTGGACGGTCGGCTCGCTTTCGCGGCTGGTCCGCTGGTATCTGCCCGTCTTCGTCGTGTGCGGACTGGGCGTCGCCGGCGCGACGGTCGGCGGCCGGGGCGGGCGCCGACGGGCAGACGGTGCGTCCGTGCTGCTGTGGGGATTCCTGACCGTGTTGGCCGTGCAGATGCTGGCGCCGTTTCCCTACGAGGACTATCAGGTGCCGGTCATGGGCCTGCTCGCCGCCTACGCCGCCGTCCGCTTCGCGGCGCTGCCGTCGGCCGAGCCGCTCCGCCGCCCCCTGGGCCATCTCCGGCTGCTCCTCGTGCTCGGCCTCGCCTTCGCCAACTCCTTCGGCTCGCCGCTCCTGGAGCGGTGGATGACGAACGGGCAGGACCGGCTCTGGCCGCTGCGGAAGGAACGCTGCGAGCTGGCGCAGCTGCGGGACGTGGCGCGGCGGATCGAAAGCCTGGACCCGGGCGGCAGGACGCTGCTGACGCAGGACACCTATCTGGCGGTCGAGACGAACCGCAAGGTGCCGGAGGGACTGGAAATGGGGCCGTTCTCGCTCCTTTCCGACGCGGCCTGGCGCCAGCTCCTGACGGAGACGGCGCCCGCCGAATGCGCGGTGGCGGCGATGTCCGGCTATGCGTTTGCCATCGAACCGCCGGTCTGCGGCGAACGCCCGGTCGAACGGCAGCTGGAATACTGGGGACTGCTGAAGGAGCGCTACGAACTGGCCGACCGCGTGGAGGCGTTTGGCCAGAACGCCACGCCGCTCCTGCTCTTGAAGCGAAAATGATGACGCCGCAGGAAATTCGGACGCGAATCCTCGAAACCGTTTCCCGGAACGGCGGACACCTCGCGTCATCGCTCGGCGCCGTGGAGATCGCGCTTGCCCTGCACGAGACGTTCGATGCGCGCAAGGACCGGATCGTCTGGGACGTCGGCCATCAGGCCTACGCCTGGAAGCTCCTGACGGCAGCGGGACGGAAGCCTTTCTCCACCCTGCGTCAGTTCGGCGGTTTGGCGCCGTTTCCGAATCCGGCCGAAAGCGTCGCCGACGCCGCCGTCGCCGGTCATGCTGGCGTCTCGGTTTCCGTCGCCGCCGGCTTCGCCGCCGCGCGGGACCGGAAGGGGACGGACGAGCAGGTCGTCGCCGTGGTGGGGGACGGTGCGCTCGTCAACGGCACGAACCTGGAGGCGCTCAACAACCTGGCGGTTGCGACGGAGAAGCTGATCGTCGTCCTCAACGACAATGAGATGAGCATCTCGCGCCCCGCGGGGTCGCTGGCGAAATTGCTCGGCCGGCTCATCACCAACGTCCGCTACAACCGCGTGAAGACGGCGGCGGAGAACGCCGGGCACCGCCTCCGGCTGACCTTCCTGCGCGGCGTCTACCACCGCCTGGAGAGCCGGATCAAGAGCTGGTTCCTCGGCAACGCCTTCTTCGAGCAGTTCGGGCTCCGCTACATCGGGCCGGTCGACGGACACGACCTGGCGGCGCTGAGGTCCGCCTTTACGGTCGCCAAGGAAGACAAGCGCTCGGTGCTGGTGCATGTCGTCACGAAGAAGGGCAAGGGCTTCGGTCCGGCCGAGCGGGATCCGACGGCATGGCACGGCGTCGGTCCCTTCCCCTACGGGGAGGGCGAGGGCGCCCGTGAGGCGCGTGCGGAGTGCCGGAAGGCCCTGTCGTGGTCCGATGCGTTTGGCCGGGCGCTGTGCGAGATCGCGCGGGAGGACGCGCGCGTCGTCGCGCTGACGGCAGGGATGAAGGACGGGACCGGGCTGGCTGAATTCGCCCGGGAGTTCCCGAAGCGGTTCTATGACGTCGGCATCGCCGAAGGCCACATGGTGTCGTTTGCGGCCGGGCTGGCCGCCGGCGGGTGCCGTCCCGTGGTCGCGGTCTACTCGACTTTCCTGCAGCGCGCCGTCGATCAGATCATGCACGACGTCTGCATCGCCAGCCTGCCGGTCGTCTTTTGCGTGGATCGCGCCGGCGCCGTCGGGGCGGACGGCGTGACGCATCAGGGCATTTACGACATCGCCCTCCTGCGAACCTTCCCGAACCTGACGATCTGCCAGCCGAAGGACGCCGCCGACCTGAAGGCGCTGCTGGCCGAGGCGCTGGCCCGCGGCGGTCCCACGGTCATCCGCTATCCGCGGGGGACGGTGCCGGACGCGGCGGTCGGCGCGGCGCCTGCGCACCGGCCGGCGGACGGTGCGGACCGGCCGCCGCCCCTGCGGCACGCCTTCGCGCTCTGGGCGACCGGCGACCAGCTGGACAAGGCCGCGGCCGTGGCCGCGCGGCTTCCCGGGACGGAAGTGACCTTCGCCCGCATGATCAAGCCCTTCGACCGCTCCCTGCTCGCACGGCAGCGGGCGGAGGGCCGGCGCATCGTCGCGCTGGAGAACGGGGCGGTCGCCGGGGGCTTCGGCGAATCCATCGGCGCCGACCTCCGGTTCGGGTGGCCGGACGTCTTCATTCCGCACGGTTCCGTCGCCGAACTCGAACGGCGCTATGGCTTCGACGTCGAGGCGATCGTCGCGGCGATCCGGCAATTCGACGCTTCGACGTCCTGACGATCCCACAGGTTAGCTTATGGCACAGATTCACGGCATTGCGGGCGAATGGGCCCGGGTCAAGGGAACGGTCATCGGCCTCTGGCCGCTCTTTCTCGGCGGGGTCGCCGCCGGCGCGTCGCTGGCCGTCTTCCTGCTGTCGCCCCTCTGGGGCGCCAGCGTCCTGGTGCTGGCCCTGCTCTACATCATCTGGAGCCTGATGATCGGGCTGCGCCGGGTCGAGAGCTTCTTCAAGGGCGCGCGCGGCGAGGAGAAGGTCTCGGGCATCCTCGAGCGCCTGCCGGATGCCTACCACGTCTTCAACGACTTCGTCGTCGGGCGCACGCACGTCGATCATGTCGTCGCCGGTCCGGGCGGCGTCTTCTCGATCGAGACGAAGTTCTGGCGCGGCAAGGTGACGGTCGAGGACGGACACGTCCTGCTGGACGGACAGCTGCCCGACCGTTCGCCGCTGGCGCAGGCGGCCAGGGAGGCCGCGCTCGTGAAGCAGGCCCTCGCGCGCGCCGGCTGGAACGGCGCCGTGACGCCGGTCCTGGTCTTCGCGTCCGATTCGTTCGTCGCGCATCGCGCGATCCTGAACGGGACCGTCGTCATCAATTCCAACGAGCTCCGGTCGAGCTTCGACGTCGAACGGGTGGTGATTCCGCCGGCGGAACTGGACCGTCTCGTGAGCCTTATGGAGAACAGCCTATGAGCCTTCGTGTCCCGCGTCTCCCGCCCTGCGTCGCCTGCCTCGCGCTGGCGGCCCTGGCCCTGACGGCGTCTGCCGGAATCGAACCCCGGAACTACTACGGGAAGGTCGCCCAGCGACTGGCCGACAGGCTGCAGCGCCAGCACGTGCTGCAGACGCCGCTGAACGACGAGATCTCCCAGCGGGCGTGGACGAACCTCGTCACCTTCTACGACTTCGACCATTCCGTCTTCCTGCAGTCCGACCTGGACCGCCTGGCGGCCCACGCGACGACCCTTGACGACGAGATCGGCCGGGGCGACGTCCGGTTCGGCTACGAGGTCTACGACCTCTACGTCACGCGGCTGCGCGAGCGCGTCGACTTCGCGACCAACCTGCTGAAGCGGACGGAGTGGGACTTCTCGGCGGACGAGACTTACCGCATCCGCCGCAAGGACGCGCCCTGGCCGGCGACCCGGGCCGATGCGGAGGAACACTGGCGCAAGCGGCTCAAGAACGAAGTGCTGCTGCTGCGGGTGAATCACGACCTCGACCAGTCGACGAACCGGCTCGACGCCGTCGGCGACATCATCCGGCGCTACCGGCAGTACGTGACGGTCCTGACCGAGCCGGACGACGAGGCCGTCCTTCAGCACTACCTGTCGGCGCTGTCCCGCGCTTACGATCCGCACTCCGACTATATGTCGCCGACTTCGAAGGAAGACTTCGACATGGAGATGAACCTGACGCTCTGCGGCGTCGGCGCCGTCCTGTCGATGGACGACGGCGCGCTCAAGATCGTCGAGGTGATGCCGGGCGGGCCGATGGACGTCGACGGGCGCATCCGGGAGGGCGACAAGATCGTCGGCGTCCAGCAGGAGGCGGGGGAGATGGAGGACGTCATGTGGCAGCCCATGAAGAAGTCCATCAAGAAGATCCGCGGCAAGAAGGGGACGAAGGTCACCCTTGAGATCATCCCGCGCGCGGATCCGAGCGGCGCGACCAAGAAGCGCATCGAGCTTGTCCGCGACGAGATCAAGCTGGAGGACCAGGCGGCGACCGGGCATGTCGAGCGCGTCTCGTTCGACGGAGTGACGCGCAAGCTCGGCTACGTGAAGCTGCCGGGCTTTTACGGGACGATGGACAAGCGTCCGAACGACGAGGGCTTCCGCAGCTGTGCGATGGACGTGGCGAAATACCTGGCCGACTGCAACGCCAGCGGCGCCGAGGGCCTGGTCCTCGACCTCCGCGGCAATGGCGGCGGCTCCCTCCGCGAGGCGGTCATGCTGTCGGCCCTGTTCGTCCAGGACGGCCCCGTCGTCCAGATCCGCGACCTTCGCCAGGTCGGCTGCCTGCCGATTCCGCCCGGCAATCCGATCGCATTCCGCAAGCCGATGGTGGTCCTGACGGACCGGGCCAGCGCCTCCGCCTCGGAGATCGTCGCGGGGCATCTCAAGGACACCGGACGCGCGGTCGTGATCGGCGACAACCGCACTCATGGCAAGGGCACGGTGCAGACCGTAATGGGGCTTGGCCCCGACAAGTTCGGGTCCTGCAAGGTCACGACCGCGCGCTTCTACCGCATCGACGGGCGTTCGACGCAGGTCGAGGGCGTGGAGTCCGACATCCATCTGCCGTCCCTCCTGGATTCGCTCGACATCGGCGAGGACAAGCTGACCTACGCCCTGCCGTTCAGCCGCATCAATCCCGCGCCCTACCGGCTGTCCTGGGACATGCACCGGTACGTGAAGGCGCTGGCGGAGCTCTCCCGCCGGCGGACGGAGGCCGATGCGAAGTTCAGGCGGCACCTCGACAACGTCCGCGGCATGCGCGAAATCGCCGATCGCGAAGAGGTGTCGCTCGAATACGCCGCGCGCAGGCGTCAGATGGCGGCGGACCGGGAGCTGCGCGAACTGGACGACGAGGAGCGCGAGGATGACGACGACGAGACGGCGGCGAAGAAGCGCCGTCGCCGGCGCAACGGGCCGAAGAAGGACGACCTGGTCCTGCAGGAGTCGTACAAGGTGCTGATGGACCTGATTCGGATGACGGACGGTGAGGAGGTGCCGGTCCGTCCCCAGTCGGGCTGGGGGTGGTTCTGATGGACGTCCGCTTCGTCAAGATGCACGGAGCCGGCAACGACTTCGTCATGATCGACGACAGGGACGGCGCGTTTCCGCTGGCCGAGCGGCAGCGGCTGGCCGCGATGGCCGCGCGCGGCACGGGCGTCGGCTGCGAGGGCGTCATCCTCGT
>JBJEWA010000114.1:0-6980 GCA_051884805.1 Kiritimatiellia bacterium
CCCCAATTTCACCCAATGTTTATCGGCCTCAAACGGGGTCTGTCCCCACGATTTCGGTCCCCACGATTTCGCCGGGGTGGGGACGGGGCGGCTAACGCATGAGGAGCGCCATGCCGCGCTTTTCGTTCACGGTGACGAAGCGGATGGTCCCCGCCGCGCCGGCAAAGCCGTTTTCCGTCGTGGAGGTGAGCGAGGCGCCGCCGCTGACGGAGATGGTGCCGAGATACTCCGCCGGCTGTTCGTCGGTGATCGTCCAGCGGCCGCGGCGCTGCTTCGGATGCCAAAGCTCGACGCCCGTCCAGATCGCCACGCGTCCACCGCCGCCGCCCGACGTGTATTTGCCGGCATTCATCGCCGCCGACCCGGAGTCGCCGCCGTTGGCATTGATGGTCCCGGTTTCCGTCAGGGCGAAGGACAGGGTATCGAACAGCACCGCGCCGCCCGAACCGCCGCTGGAACCGTTGTTGTAGCTCGTCGGCGACGTGCCGCTGGCATCGACCGTACCGGCGATGACGATGGAATTGTTCGCCACGACCCGCAGGCAGCCGCCACCGCAGCCGCCGCCCGGCTGGCCGTTCCAGTAGTGGCCGCCGCCGGAACCCGCCAGCGACGGCCGCAGCTCGTCGTCGTAGACCTGGCCGTAGACCGTCGTGCCCGACTCGACGACCCGTCCGCCGACGCCGCCATGACCCGCACCGACATACGCGGAGCCATAGCCCGGGCCCCAGCCGTTGTTCCCGCCGGAGCCGCCCGAGAATCCGCCGCCGGAAAGGCCGAACGTGCCAGCCTGCTGCAGGTCGAAGTCGCGCACCACGAAGAGCGGCGAACCGCCGTTCGTCGGTTCCGAGATCGGATAGACGCGCGAATCCGCCGCGATGCGCAGCTTGCCGCCGACCCGGATGACGGCGCCGGCCTCCTGCGTGCCGTTGGTCTTCGCCGCATAGACGTCGAAGCGCGCACCGTCCGTCACGATCAGATCGCCGCCGACCGTCAGGCTGCTCGGCGAAACGCTGGTATACGACCTGCGCATGCCGCCCGTCGCGCGTTCGACGCTGCCGAGCTCCAGCCGCCCGTTCGTCCCCGTGATCGTCAGGTTCCCCGCGACCGTCAGCCGCGCGCCATCGGCAGCGAGACCGACCCAGTCGTTCACCGTGACGTCGCCGTCGAACGACAGCTCGTGGACGTTCACGAGCCGGCCGCGGAAGTTCGTCAGCGTCGCCGCCGTGATCAGCGTCGCGTCCGGCAGCCAGATGGTGCCGGCGCCCGCGCGCATTTTGAAGCCGTTCTCGGCGAAGCCGTAGCCCTGACTGGCGGAATGGCCGCCCTGCGCCGCCAACACGAGTCCGGCGGCGGCCGCCGCCGTCTGCGCCGTCGGGTCGTAGTGAATGGCCACACGGCCGCCGCCGCCAGCGGTGTCTTCATTGCCCGAACTGCGGCCGCCCCGCGCCGAAATCTCCCCCGTGCCGGCAATCGTCCGGCAGTTCACCAGCACCGATCCGCCGGCACCGCCGCACGCCCGGCCATACGACGAATAGCCAACGAGATCAAACGCATCGGCGTTCACGCGCCCATCGATCGTCACGGTTCCCGTGGCGTCGATGCGGACGACCCCGCCGCCGTCGGAACCGTCCAAGTCGTTCGCGCTGAAGCAGCAGCCGCCGGAACCGGCCGTCTCAGGCCATTCCGCCGAACCGTAGGGCGGCATTCCCAGCCAGATGGTCGTCGAGAAGCCGCCGTGCGCGCCGGCGCCGCAGATGGGCGATTCAAGAGTATACTTCGTGCCGGGGCCGTAGCCGACGGCAATCCCGCGACCGCCCCGGAAGCCGCAGCCGGCGACGGAAATCAGGCCGCCCGCCGCCACCGTCAGGTCCTCGCAGGCAATCCAGACGCGGTTCTGCAACGCCTCTTCGACCGTCGTGCCTTCATGGGCCGCACCGCCATAGACGCGACCGGCCGGGCCGACGTGCACCGTATCGGCATTCAGGCAATTGGTCACGCCGGAGAAACTCACGACGCCGTCGATGACGAGCGAGCGAAAGCGCGGCGTCTGCTGGTCGGGACCGAGCGCGACCACCGCCGTCGCCGGCACATGGACGTCCGCCCCCTCGTCGGGGACGACGGCGGCGTCCGTCCACTGGACAACGCCTTCCCCCGCCGTTTCGGCCAGGGTCGGCGCCGACAGGAACTGCTCCGGCGTCAGGGCGGCGGCGGTGATGCGCAGATCGTCGACATCACCCTCAAACCGCTGCATCTGGGCGCCGAACGTCTGCGCCGCGCTATAATGGAAGGAACCGATCAGCAGGCTCGTCTTGGTAGCGAAGAAATTGTCGTGATGCACGGCTTGCGTCGACTGCGTCTGCAACACGCCGTCAATGTAGAGGCTCAGTTCGTCCATGACCGACTCGTCCTCCTCGCACCGGAAGACCATGGCGACGTGATGCCAGGCGCCGTCGGCCAGCGTCCCCACTTCGGACGACTCGCTCTCGCGCCCCGCCTTGCTTTTCAGCCACGAGACCGTGACGTCATCCAGCGAACTTTTGTTGCCACCGCCAAAAAGCACGAAAAAGGAAGTGCCGGCGCCGTTCCAGCCGTAGTACGAGAGCAGGCACTGCTGCTGACGAATGCGCGTGGGCTGACGGAAGAAGAACTCGATCGTGACCGCCGAATGGCCGCCGAGGCTCAGCGAACGGCCGAAGTCTCCCGTCGTGCCATGCGGGAAATGCGCGTAATTGCCACGCAGCTCGACGGGGAGCGTCTTGGTGGTGATGGTCTGCCCGTTCCCCGACGCATCGGCGTAGGGATTGGACGAATCGAAGGGCCAGTAGAGAATGACCGGCAATTCCGATGCGTCTTCGGCGGCGCAGACAGCGGGCACCACTCCGCCCGCCAGCACCGCACCGACCAGCGGCAACGACCGAAAGAACGACTTAATCATGTTCACCTCCCTGTGTTTGGACTGGCGTGCCAGCAAATGGCGCCTTGGGCGTCACGCCCCAAAGGAAACTGTCGAGAAAGAGCTTCTGGCGGCCGTAACCGTTGAAGCAGAGCGGACCGGGCGCACCCGTCAGCACGACCTCGCCCAGCGGATGCCGCGCCCACGCGCCCTCCTGCCACACGTCAGCGCCCCGCCGCTCGTCGAAGCGCACGTACACTTCGCGCGCGAGCGCGTTGTCCAGCGGGAAGCAGAGCGTCAGCCGCCGCCAGGCATTCGCCGGCGCATGGCCGACGACGGGGCTGCCGCCGCCCTTGCCCACGCCGGTCCGGAGCCGCACGGTTTCGGCCAGGTCGCAGCCGAAGATCTGGTAGTGGACGCCGCCCCGGTGCGGACCGCGCACCTCAAGGCTGGTCTTGCCCTCTTCACGCCGGAAGCAGAACGCGAGCACGGCCCAGCCCTCCGCCGCCGGCTTCAGCCGACAGCTGGTGTAGCCGGTCGGCGAGGCGCCGGCCCGCGAAACCGGCGGCAGCTGCGAGAAGTCGAGCAGCAGCGACTGGCGCCCGTCCGCACTCGCCGCATTCGACACCCAGCGGCTGTTTTCCGCCTCCCCGAGGTTCTTCGCGCCCCAGGCCCACCAGCCCCGGGGCATGCGTCCGCAGACGTCCGCCTCGAAGGTCCAGGCATCCAGCACCGTGACCGGTGCGGGCAGTCCGCGGAGCGTCACCGTGCGCACCGCTTCGTCGCCCTGCCCGGCCCCGGCGGCAAACCCCGCCAGCGCCGCCAGCGCCAGTCGCCTACCAGTAGTGAAAGACATACGGATCAAACCCCGGAATCAGGTTGTCATAGAGCGCGACCGCCTCCAGCTCGGGATCCGCCGCCGAAGCGGTGCGCGCAGCCTCCTCGTCCTCCAGCAGCGCATAAAGCTCGCAGCCGGAGCGTCCGCCGCCGAGCTTGATGCCGATTACGTTCTCGGCTGCCCTGAGGTCGAGCACCTGCTCGAACTTCGGATGGCGCGCGCCCGAGTGCGACTCGAAGACGAGCTCGCCGTTGAGCCAGAGCTTCAGCCGCCAGTCCATGCCCAGCCGGAGCCGGGCCTTGCCCGCGCGCTGGCGCCGGATGCGGACGGTCGCGTAGTGCACGGGATTGAGGGCGTCGTGCCCGTCGGCGGCGAAGTCGAAGCGGCCCTTGGCGTCGGGAGTGACGATGCGGCGCCAGTTGGCCGTGCCGCCCTGCGGCAGCTTGAACTCGTAGTTCGGGTTGTCGTCCCCCGCAATCGCCATCGCCTCCACCTGCGGTTCCCAGACCGTGTCGAGCATCAGCTTCGAGTCGTCCTTCGGCGCGGAGAACGGGCCGACCGCGTGCACGGCGGGCAGCGTCTGCATGGTCGAGCCGCCGATCAGGCAGGTCATGCGCCGCACGGTCAGGTCGTCCGCCGGCACGCCGCAGCCCGTGCGGACGCGCGCGAAGAGCTTCGCCGCGCGCATGGCGTTGAACGCGTACATCTCCCGTGCGCTGGCCGGCACGGTTTCGTCCTGGCGGACGAACACCCCCTCCTCCAGCCGGAACGAGCCGTCCGCCGCCGGCGTCGCCGGCACCGGCACGGACCAGCGCAGCAGCTGCGGGCCGACGTAGTCGTAGGCGGACGAGGCCGGACGCAGCGCCCGGTAGACGCCGCCCGTCGTCACGGCCCGCGCGTCGGCGGTCAGCACCAGCGCGTCCGTCGGCGCCGGCTGGCGCGCGGGCGGGCGCGAGGCGAGCCATTCCGCGAACACCGCCTTCGCCGTCTCGGTGGCCGCCGGATCCGGGCCGACGCGCCCCTCGAAATCGAGCGTGCAGAAGGTAAGCGACCCGGCCCCGGCGAAGAAGCGCAGCAGCGGCGAATAGGCGAGGTCGAATTCGCCCTCCAGCAGCGGCGCGAAGCCGACGCGGGGCGGGGTTTCGAGCATCAGCCCGGCGACGACGTGGTTGCGCGTCCAGCGCGGCCCGCGCGGCGTCGTGTGCGTCATCACGTAGCCGTAGGGACGCTCGCCGTAGCGCGGCGCGCCCCGCCAGTGGCGGAGCTGGTCTGGCGGCAGCGTACGCAGCGCTGGCGCCCGGGCCACGACCTCGCGCGACATGCCATCGATCACGTTGAAGCCGAAGGCGCGCCAGGTCTTCGCGTCCTGCGGCAGGATCAGGACCTTGAGCCCGGCCTGCAGCTGCGCGGGCGTGACGCCAAAGCCGCTGTTCGCGAGCGCATTGCGCCCGACGACGAGCCCGGCGCAGCCCGCCGGCAGTTCGCCCGACGGCGTCCGGACCGGCACGAAGTCGATTCCCGCGCCCGTCAACACCGCGGCCGACTCGCCGGTCGGATCGAAGAGCGCAACCCGCGCCGACGCGCGGCCCGCCGGCGTCGCCCGCGGATAGACCTCGAACGGAAACTCGTCCGCATGGCCGTCGCCGAAGTCCGCCGACAGCACGAAGGCCGTCTTCGCCGCCACGGACGGGGCCGGGAAGCCGAAGGGCAGCTTGACGATGTCGCCCTGCCGCAGGGTCTGCCGCAGCGTCGTCCGCCAGACGACGGCGCCGTCCGCCCGCGTCGCCTTGAGGCTGGCTTCGACGCACTTCTCGCCGACGCCGTCCCAGATGAGGACGGCCTGCTTGGCGACCTCCTCGCCGGCGTAGTAGGCATGGGTGCGGTCGGTATGCGCGGGGGCGCCGCCGATGAACGCGCAGTAGTCCCGGTTGCCGAGCTGATGGATGTCGTAGGCCTCGTTCGCCCAATCGGGCTTGCGGTGATGGAGCGGCTCCCGGATCGCCGCGTAACGCGCCAGCTTGCGGCCGCCCGGCGGAGTGCCGTAGGCCGCGCTGAGATTGAAGTAGACGTTGCCGCCGCCGTGCCCGAAGGCGCGCCAGCGCGAATTCGTGCGCCACACCCAGATGCGCCGCAGCTCCCAGAAGAGCGGATCGCGCTGGAGCAGCTCGCCGCCGGCGGCGGTGCCGTGGAACCGGTTCGACTCGGCGGCGCCGAGGAGCAGCGGCATCAGCTCCGCCGGCTCCTCGGCGTAGGCGCGGTCGCCGAACTGCATCGCCAGATACTCCGTGGGCAGGAAGACCCGGCCCTTCCACCAGTTGCCGTTGTACGGCTGCCCGAACTCCACCGAGACCAGGGCATGACGCCGTTGGTCGCCCAGTTCGAAAGCCATTCCTCGCGCTCCTGGAGCGGCGTGAAGTTCAGGTAGAGGTTGCCGGAGGCGAGATCGCCGTTGTTGCCATCCGCATGCGAGTAGTAGAGGATGTTCGGGTTGTACTCGCGGTTGATGTCGCGGAAGAGGTTGATCAGGCGGTCGCGCGCGCCGGTCGCCTCGTGCATGGCCAGCTGCGTCGGGTCGTGCGCACCCGTCGCGCAAATGATCATCTGGGCGACGTAGCCGGCCATGACGGAAGGATGGTTGCGCGTGTGGCGATGGAACATCCGCTGGAATTCGCGGTAGAGCCGCGCCGTCTCGGGGTCGTCGGCGGAACGCCCGCGGACGATGTTGAGCCCGGCGCCGCAGTTCACGAAAACGCCCACGCCGAGTTCGTCCAGCTCGTCCAGCGCCGCGAGGGTCCAGTCGCTGACGGAAACGGAGTCGGCGGAATGGAACCAGCCGACCACGTTGTAGCCGATGTCCTGCAGGAACTCCACGCCATGACGGCGCGCGGCAAACGGATAGGCGGGCCGCCAGTGCGCCTTGTGGCCGTTCATCATGATCTCCTTGCCCTCGCGCCAGATTTCGCGGAAGCCGAAGCGGAAGGTAAGCTCGTCCTCCCCGAAGCGCGCCCGGCAGGTGTAGAGGTAGGGACGGCCCAGCTCCCAGCAGATCGGATCCGCCCAGGGGATTTCGATGCGCTCGCGCCCCCTGCCGCACTTGACGGTCTTGCCGTCCGCATCCAGCACTTCGATCGTCACCTCGCCCGCGCCGACCGGTTCGCACTCGAACGTCACCTGGTGCCGACGCCAGCTCGTGTTGGCGAACACGTCCGCCAGATAGGCCTTCGGAGTCTTGCCCCCCCCCCCCCGTCA
>JBJEWA010000115.1:0-6942 GCA_051884805.1 Kiritimatiellia bacterium
CGGCCTTCACCGACCTACCGCCGCCACTGCCCACTTACTTCTTCAATCGACACTGGAAACATTGGGTGAAATGCATGGGGGATTCATTTGGTCCCGGACCGGGAGGAGCGCGGGAAGTCGGCGGCGGATTCCGCTCGCACGGCGGGTGTCGGGGTTGTTGTCGGGGTTGGTGTCGGGACTGGTGTTGGGGTGGGGGTCGGGGCGGGTTGACATACCTACCTGAAAGTATGTATAATACGCGCCCGTATGTCGAGGAAGACGAAAGAAGAAGCGTTGAAGACGCGCGCGCGCATCTTGGCGAGCGCACTGTCGCTCTTCGTCCGGCGCGGCTACGAGCGCACGACGTTTGCCGACATCGCCGCCCGGATGCGGATGACGAAAGGGGCGGTGTACTGGCATTTCGAGAGCAAGGGTGCGCTGCTTCTGGCGCTTGTCGACGAGATGCAGGCACAGCTCCACCGTCGGCTGGACGCGCTCGAGCCCGGCAGGGGGCTCACGTTCCTCGCGGTGACGGAGGCGATGGTCGACAACGCCGAGCAGATCGTGCAGGACCCGAAGGCTTCCGCATTCTTCCTGCTGATGCAGACGCAGGTGCGCTGGGGGGCCGATTCGATGGCGAAAATCCGCGAGGACCTGCTTCACAACAACGCGAGCGGCCCCTATTGCTCCCTCGTCCGGGCGCTGCAGAACGACATCGCCGGCGGGCGCGTGCGCCCGGAGGTGGATCCCGTCGCCGTGGCGTCGGTCAGTATTGCGATCTGGAGCGGGCTGGTGCATCAGAAGCTTGAAAAGTGCCTGCAGTGCGACATGGCGCTGACGATGCGCCGCGCCTACGAGGCCATGTGGCGCGCGATCGCCGTGGAGGCGAAGACGGCTTGAAGGACAGTTTCTTGAAAGGTACGTGAAAATGGCAGAGAAAACAGAAAGCAAGTCGGTGGTCGGTTCCCTCGTCGCGACGGTCGTGCTGGCGGCGGCGTGTGCGGTGGGCGGGTGGATTGCGTGCGAGCTGTGGCCGAAGCGGGCGGAGGGGCCTGCCGGCATGGCGCAGACGCAGGCGCCGACGGTGGCGGTGCGCGCGGTGGAGGAGCGGGAGTACAACCTGCCGGAGCGGTACGTGGCGCATGCGGAGCCGGAGCAGGAGGTCGATCTGCTGCCGCAGATCGACGGCTACGTGAAGGAGCTGAAGTTCAAGGAAGGCGACGTGGTGAAGGCGGGCGACACGCTCTACGTGATCGACGACGAGCGCTACCGCGCCGTCGTGAACCAGCGCAAGGCCGACCTGGCGGCCGCCGAGGCGGAGGCGCGGCGCGCCGACCGCTACTACGAGCGCATGCGCAAGGCGGACGAGCGCGGCATCACGCAGCTCGAGCGCGACAACGCCGAGGCGGACGCCGAGTCCTCGCACGCCAAGGTGCTGCAGGCGAAGGCGAATCTCGTGGTGGCCGAATACGACCTCAAGAAGACGCTGGTCGTCGCGCCGATTTCCGGGCAGATCGGCAAGTCCTCCGCCTACGTGGGCGACTACGTGGCGCCGTCGAAGGGCGCGCTGGCGCGCATCGTGCAGATCGACCCCATCCGCGTCTCGTTCCCGCTCACGGACCGCGCCTACGTGGCGTGGCGCAACGCGCAGCTCGCGGGCAAGCCGCTCGAGTTCCGCCAGCGCGTCGTGCTGCCGGACGGCACGCTCTACGGCCGCGAGGGCGCGTGGGCCTACGACGACAACACGATGAGCAAGGAGACGGCGACGATCACGATGCGGCTCTCCTTCCCGAATCCGGACCGGCTCCTCGTGCCCAACACCTACGTCACGCTGCTGGTTGACCGCAAGCGGCCGCAGAAGCTGCTCTGCGTGCCGCAGCAGGCGGTGGTGGACTTCTCGGGCGGCAGCCCGGGCGTGTGGGTGCTGAAGGACGACGGCACGGTGGAGCAGCGCCTCGTCAAGACGCTGGAGGCGGACCGGGGCTGGACGCCGGTGACGGAGGGGCTCGCGGCGGGCGAGCAGGTCGTCGTGGCGGGCACGGCGAAGCTGCGCACGGGCATGAAGGTGACGGTGGCGGAGGCGACGGACAACGCCGACCTCAATGCGGACTACAAGGCGCCGATCACGGAGTGAGGGGACCATGAAGCTCTCGATTCGGGAAAGCATCGACCAGATCCGGACGTTCTCGCGCACGTTCATCGAGCGCCCTCGCTTCGCGATGGTGATCGCCATCGTGCTGACCATCGCCGGCGTGATGGCGATCACGAGCCTGCCGGTCTCGCAGTATCCGCAGCTGACGCCGCCGGAAATCAGCGTCACCTACAACTACCCGGGCGCGAACGCGCGCGAAGTCCTGAACACGGTGGCGATGCCGATCGAGGACGAGGTCAACGGCGTCGACGACATGCTCTACATGGAGGGCAGATGCTCGGACGACGGCACCTACCAGCTGAAGGTGTCCTTCGAGGTGGAGTCCGACCGCGACATGGACATGGTCAAGGTCCAGAACCGCGTCACGCAGGCGGAGGCGAAGCTGCCGCAGGAGGTGAAGCAGCTGGGCGGCAAGATCCGCGCGCAGTCGACCGACATGCTCGGGTTCATGTGCCTGCAGTCGCCGAAGGGGACGATGTCGCGCCTGCAGATCTCCGACTACATCTACGCGAACATCCAGCCGGCGCTGCTGCGAGTACCGGGCGTGGGCGAGGCGACGGTGTACGGGCCGAAGCTCTCCATGCGCGTGTGGCTTGACGCGGACCGTCTCGCCGCGCAGGGCCTCAACACCGAGGAGGTGATCTCCGCCATCACGAAGCAGAACGTGCAGGCCTCGATCGGGCAGGTGGGCGCCTCGCCGATCGCGGAGCACGGCGCGAAGGTCTACACGCTCAAGGCGCAGGGGCGGCTGATGACGCCGAAGGAGTTCGACGAGATCGTCATCCGGCGGGACGAGAACGGCGGCCTCGTGCGCCTCAAGGACGTCGCGCGCACGGAGATCGGCGAGCAGAACTACACGTTCACGGGCCAGTTCAACGGCGGCAACGCCGTGGCGGTCGCGCTCCAGCAGAAGCCGGGCGCGAACGCGATCCAGACGATGAATCAGATCTACGCCGAGATGAGGAAGCTGGCGAAAGCGTTTCCGGAGGACCTCGAATGGAGCGTGCCGTACGACGCGACGGAATACGTGCGCATGTGCATCCGCGAAATCGTGGAGACGCTGCTCATCACGTTCCTGCTGGTCGTGTTCGTGTGCTACCTCTTCCTGCAGGACTGGCGCGCGACGCTCATTCCGTGCCTGACGATTCCGGTGTCGCTCTGCTCGACGTTCATCCTGATGGCGCTGCTCGGGTACTCGGTCAACACGCTCACGCTCTTCGGGCTCGTGCTCGCGATCGGCGTGGTGGTGGACGACTGCATCGTCGTGGTCGAGCGCGTCCAGTTCCTCATCGAGACGCGCGGGCTCAACTCGAAGGAGGCGGCGATCCAGGCGATGAGCGACGTGACGGGCGCGGTGATCGCGACGACGCTCGTCCTCCTGGGCATCTTCGTCCCCGTCGGCTTCATGAGCGGCATCACGGGGCGGATCTACCAGCAGTTCTCGATCACGCTGTCGGCGGCGGTGTGCTTCTCGACGGTGTGCGCGCTCACGCTCGCGCCGGCGCTCTGCTCGCTCCTCCTCCATGAGGCGCGGCCGTTCAAGCACGGGCCGTTCGCGTGGTTCAACTGGGCGCTCGGCCGCTTCAAGGGCTTCTTCGTCCGGTGCGCGAAGTGGCTCGCCAGTCGGATCTTCCTGGTGGCGGTGCTGCTGCTGCTGACGGTCCTCCTGACGGTGCGGATGTTCGTCTCGACCGAGACGTCGTTCCTGCCGGACGAGGACCAGAGCGTGATCTTCTGCGCGATGGACATGCCGGAGGGCACCTCGCGCGACCGCACCCGCGACGTCTCGCTGCGCGCGGTGGAGCTGCTGCGGCAGATTCCGGAGGTGGAGAGCGTCCTCTCCATCACCGGCTTCGGGATGATCTCCGGCCGCGGCGAGAACCTCGCGATGCTGATCGTCGATCTCAAGCGCTGGGGCGAGCGCACGGACCCGTCGCAGCATCTGGACGCCGTGCTGCCGCGGGTGGCGCACGCGCTTGCCGCGATTCCGGAGCCGAAGTGGCAGGTGTTCGCGCCGCCGGCGATTCCGGGCCTCGGCAACTCGAACGGCATCTCCGTGCACATCCAGGACAAGACCGGCACCGACCCCGTGGCGCTCGACAAGGTGAAGAACGACGTGCTGATGAAGCTCAACGCGAACCCGCGCATCCTGGCGGCGTTCTCGGGCTTCAACTCGGAGACGCCGCAGCTGCGCTTCAACCTCGACCGCGTGAAGGCGGAGATGTTCCGCGTGCCGGTTTCGACGGTCTACGCGACGCTGCAGAACTACCTCGGCTCGCGCTACGTGAACGACGTCAACCTGGGCACGCAGGTGAACCGCGTGACGGTGGCGGCGGAGGCGTCCGCGCGCGACACGCCGGAGGCGGTGGCGCGGCTCTACGTGCGTTCGGACTCGGGGGCGATGGTCCCGGTCGGCTCGCTCGGGACCATCTCGCGCGAGCTCGGGCCGCGCACGGTCTCGACGCGCGACAAGTACATGATGTTCGGCGTCACCATCATGCCGAAGCCGGGCGTCGCCTCCGGCACGCTCATGCGCGAGGTGCGCGAACTGTTGGACAGCGAGCTGCCGGACGGCTACGGCTACGACTGGGCGGGGCTTTCCTTCCAGGAGGCGCGCAACGAAGGCAGCACCGCGCCGCTCGTCGCGCTCGCGGTCATCTTCGGCTACCTCTTCCTCGTCGCGCAGTACGAGAGCTGGACGATCCCGATGCCGGTGATGCTCTCGATCTTCGTCGCCGTCTTCGGCGCGCTGACGGGCCTGCGGATCTTCGGCTTCAGCCTGAGCATCTATGCGCAGCTCGGCCTCGTCCTGCTCGTGGGGCTCGCGTCGAAGAATGCGATTCTGATCGTCGAGTTCGCCAAGGACAAGCGCGAAGGTGAAGGGTACTCCATCGTGGAGGCGGCGGGCATGGCCGCCGGCGAGCGCCTGCGCGCGCTCCTGATGACGGCGCTGACGACCTTGCTCGGCACGCTGCCGATGATGGTCGCGACCGGCGCGGGCGCGGCGAGCCGCAACCACCTCGGCACGACCGAGTTCTTCGGCATGCTCTTTTCGGTCGCGTTCGGCATCCTGCTGGTGCCGGGCCTCTATGCGCTCTTCCAGACCTGGCGCGAGAACGCCAAGCGCTTTTTCGCCTATGTGGCCGCGAAGGGCGCCCGCCGGCGCGAACTGAAGTCCCGTGGCTGACCTGACGAAAGGAGAACCTGAGAAATGAATCGCTCGATCATCAGCATTGCCGCGGCCGGCGGCTGGACGCTCGCCCTGGTCACTGGCTGCGCCTCCATTCCCTCCGTGGGGCCGGACTACGCGGAACCCGACTTCAGGGTTCCCGCCTACGCGCTGCCCGACGCCGGCCAGCCGACGACCAACCTGCTCGCCAGCTGCGAGTACCAGACGGCGGAGGCGGCGGACGACCATCGCGTCGTCATCTCCATGAACGTGATCGAGCAGTGGTGGCGGCGGTTCAACGATCCGGTGCTCGAACAGCTGATCGAGGGCGGCATCTCCAACAACGTCGGCTACCTGCGCGCGCAGTCCCGCCTGCGGCAGGCGAATTACGAGCTGCTGGGCAGCTACGCCGACTTCCTGCCGAAGTTCGGCATCGGCGCCGACTGGGCGCGCAACTGGCGGAACAAGCACGTCAGCGGCAACGGCAACGGCAAGAACGGCTACCACTACAACCTCCAGAACGTCGGGGTGGACGGCAACTGGGAGATCGACATCTTCGGCGGCAACCGCCGCGCCAGGGAGGCCGCCTTTGCGCAGGCCGAGGCCGCGGGCTGGACGGTGTCGGACGCGTGGGTGTCGCTGACGACCCAGATCGGCACGCAGTACATCCGGCTGCGGACGACGCAGGAGCGCATCGAAGTCGCCCGCACGAACCTGGTGCTCCAGTCCGAGACGTACGACATCCTCAAGTCCCGGCTCGATTCCGGCATTGGCGACGAGCTGGCGGTCAACCAGTGCGCCTATGTCGTGGAGGAGACGCGCGCCCGCATTCCGTCGCTGCTCGCCGAGGAGGAGTCGCTGAAGAACGCGCTTGCCGTCCTGGCCGGCGAGATGCCGGGTTCGCTGGCGGAGCTGCTCAAGCCGGTGCCGGTCCGCCGCGACTGGCTGCTGGCGCCGCAGAAGGTGGGCGAACTCAGTCTGGACATGATGCGGGCGCGTCCCGACGTGAAGGCGGCCGAGCGCGCGCTGGCCGCGCAGACCGCCCAGATCGGCGTCGCCAAGGCCCAGTGGTTCCCGAAACTCTATCTTACCGGCTCCGTTGGCTTCGAGTCGAAGAACGGCCAGAAGCTGTTCAGCCGCGATGCCTTCTTTGCGACCCTCGGTCCGTCCATCAGCTGGCCGATCTTTCAGGGCGGTGCAATCTACGCCAACGTGAAGGCGACGGAAGCCAAGCTGGAGCAGGCGGCGCTCGATTACGAAGAGGCGATCCAGAACGCCTATCAGGAAGTGCGGGACGCCTACTCCGCCTATACGCAGGAGTATCACCGCTTCCAGGCTCTGGCCGGCGCGGTCCGGGCGTCGACCGACGCCGTGACGATCTCGAAGGACCTGTACAAGAACGGCCTGCGCGACTTCAACAACGTCCTGGACGCGCAGCGCAGCCGTCTCAGCTACGAGGAGCAGTTCGCCGTCTCCCGTGGCGAGATCAGCACCTCGCTGATCGCCCTGTACCGTGCGCTGGGCGGAGGCCTCGCCTACGATGTCGCCGCCACGCCGCGCGAGGGGAAGTAGGTCGGTCGGCGCAACTTTTTGTCGATTGAAGAAGTAAGTGGGCAGTGGCGGCGGTAGGTCGGTGAAGGCC
>JBJEWA010000116.1:0-6870 GCA_051884805.1 Kiritimatiellia bacterium
GGGGGGGGGGGGGGGGGGGGGGGGGGGGGGGGGTATACTCTGCCCGCCAACCGGGTGCTTGACAATGCGACGGTCAAAATGATCGCCACCGACGGAACCGCCGCCTACGACTTTACCGACGGCGTCGATGCCGTCGAAGCTCCGACTGAAATTCTCAACCGCGCGGCCATGTGGCTCGACGCTTCGCAGCCAGGCGGCGTTCTCGTCTCAACCAACATCGTCGTCTCCACGGGCGAAGACGGCGCAGAGATCACCAACCTTACCATCAATGCCGAAAACTGGCTCGACGTGCGCGAGGACCAGACCGCCGCTGCGGGCGGCGTGTACACCTATCCCCGCGCCGAGGCGAGCCGCCACTATTTCGACCGCGTGCCGAGCCTGACCACAGTTGACGACCGCGCGACCATCAACTTCGGCGGTCCCGGGTCTGGGCGCTTCATGGTCTGGCGCACTCCCGACGGCGGCACCAACACGCTCAAGATCGCCCACGCCTTCATCGTCGTCGGCATCGTCAACCGGCCGGCGTGGATCATCGGCTCGGTCGTCAACGGCGGCTGGGATACGAATTCCGACGGCCTGTGGGATTCGACCACCATGGCCTCGCAGCTGGGCACGGTGCGGGTGGACGGGCGGAACTACGAACTGTACGACAGCGAGGCGGTCCGGGGCTTCCGGCTGCTGGAAATCGACATGGGCGGCGTGCCGATAACCCAGACTGCCGACTGCTTCTTCAACTGCAAAAACTACCAGGATGATTCGCCCAACGGCTCGACCGGCGGCGGCAAGCGCGGCGGTGGCGACAATCTGAGCGAGGTGGTGCTCTTCACCGAACCGCTGACCGTCGAAGAGCGGCTGCAGGTGGAGGCCTACCTGCTCGCCAAGTGGCAGCTCGACACGCACTCGAGGCGGGCGCTGTCCCTCGCCGCCAACCGGTCCGCCACCGCCCAGGCGGTCGCGACGGCGGCGTCGGACGACGCGCTGGAAATGCTCGGCGACGGCGTCGTGGTCAAGACCGGCGCCCGGGACGCCTACGTGGTGCCTTCGCTCGCCGGCGGCGTCGCAATCGCCCCCAAGCCGGCCACGCCGCGCGGCGGCAACGCCAGTTTCAGCCGCTCCCGCATCAATTCCTTCGATGACGCCGGGCGGACCTTCGCCGGCCAGGTGCGCGTCGGCGCAGGTGCGCTCTACCTGAACGCCCCGGTGGCGCTCGCGGTCGCGGGCGGCGAGACGGTCACCGCCGCGCTGGACACCGAAGGCAACCGGGTCACGGTCGCAGCGGGCGGCGCCGACGATCGCGCGGTCAAGCAGGGCGACGGCGACATCGTCATCGACCGCCTGCCGGCGGAGGTGAAGCGCTTCGAGACCAAGGCCGGTACGACCGTGCTCAAGGCGCCGGGCGGTTCGCGGCAGACGGCGTGGGCGAATCCCAACGTCGGGCTGAAGGCGACGATCCCCAACCACGATTTCGAAGACGTCGTCTACACGGGCGACAAGAAGTACGTCAACCTGCTCGGCACCACCTACAACGGCTGGACGGGCTATTCCGACGACGGCACGCCGGTCAACACCGCCGCCGGCATCTCGGGGCGCAAGGACGACACCCAGGGCTATGATTCCTACGGGACCTCGTACAATCTGCCTGCGCCCCACGGCGGCGACGGGCAGCTCGTGCTCCAGTACAAGGCCTCGGCCAAGGCCGCGATCTCGCTGCCCGCCGACGGCTACTACGACCTGACCTTCTACATGGCCTGTTCGGGCTGGGTCGGCAGCAGCGAAAACGCCAGGATGCTGGCGATCGACGTCCAGATCGAGGAGCCGGACGGCGAATGCCGGACGGTCGGCCGGGCCTACGCGCTGCGCTACAACACCGACGAGAACAAACGCTACCGCCTCGTGCGCATGCGCACGCCCTACCTGACGGCGGGCGAGAAGACCTTCCGCTTCCAGAACGCGACCGGCCGCGAGACCGGCGTCGTCATCGACGACATCGACATGACCTGTCTGCCGGATATGCCCGACGAGCGCGTCGTGCCGGTGCCGAACGGCGATTTCGAACGGTACGCGGGCGCCCAGACGTACGTCTATTACGACCAGGTCTCCGCGACCAACAACACGGCGGAGGGCTGGATCTTCGAGCAGCCGGACGACTGGGACGGCGTCACCTACCCGAGGGCGCCGCGCGTGGGGCTGATCTTCGGCAACCGCCAGTTGCGCGACCTGTGCCTCGACGGCCAGCGCTTCGGTCCGAGCTACGGCGAGGCCGCGCTCATCTTCGCGAACAAGAACGGCGTCGCCCGGCAGCAGCACATTCCGCTCAAGGCCGGCACCTATCGCCTGCGCGGCAAGGCGTCCGCCCGCACGATGTGGAACTACGGCAACGCCTGGGACACCTGGGACGGCTCGTACGTGAGCGCGACCGTGAAGCTGTCCGACGGCACCGCGATCGATCTCGGCACGCTCAACTTGCTCCGGCAGATTCCGCAGCGCTACTGCTGGCCGAACGAGTTTACGCTCGCAGCCGACGACGAAATCGAACTGTCGCTCGTCGGCGGCAACCAGCGCATCGCCATCGTCGACGATCTCGAATTCATCGCGTCCGGAGTGCAGCCGGTCAATCTCGTGCAGAACGGCAATTTCGAACAGGCGGCGAGCGGCAGTATGCCGGCGCTTTGGAGCAAGACGGTGGGCGACGGGTCGTCTTCGGTTTTGCATCTCACCCATGGCGAGTGGTACGATTCGCACTACATGAAGGGCTACTTCGAGGGCAAGCGCTACGTCAAGCTGACCGGCACGGCCGCCATCAGCCAGGTCGTGACCGTGCCTGCGGCGGGCGTCTACCGCTTCACGATGCACGAGCATACCCGCATCACCGGCAACGACAAGCCCGGCATCAAGGTGACGATGACGGACGCGGACAGCGTCGAGACGACGCTCTGCCGCATCGAGCCGGCGAACGACAAGGCCCGGGAGATGATGCGCCGCCAGTGCTATTTCCGTCTGCCGGCGGCCGGCGACTACACGCTGACCATCGCCACCCTGAACGAAGCCGGCGACGACAAGTCGTCCTTGATCGACGACGTCCGGCTCGAAAGGGTGGATGCGTCCAGCGAAGCGGCGGTGCCGGAGATGGACGCGGCGACCGAGCTTTACGTGGCCGAGGGCGCGAAAATGCGGCTCGACTATACGGGGCGGCTCGTCGTCGGGCGCCTGTCGCTCGGCGGCAAGCGGCATTACGGCGTCATCCGCGCCGCCGACTTCCCCGGTTATCTCGACGGTCCCGGCGAGATCGAGGTGCGTCCGCGCGCCTTCAAGCTGATTGTGAGGTAAAAACGACATGAGAACTTTGCTGCTGCCGTTGCTGCTCGTGTGCTGCCTGCCCGTCCGGGCGGCGCTGGTCGCGCTCCCGTCGGGCGCCGACTGGCGCGGCGCCCGGCTCGCCGTCTCCGGCGACCGGGAGGCGACCATCCGCGACGGGGCGGGCAAGCTGCTGTTCGCCGTCCGCGCGGAGGGCGCCGAGGGGGCGACGCTGAGGGAGCTCAAGCTCGAAGCGACCCGGGAGGCGCTGCTGATCGACGCCCGCGACTGCTGGTCGCGGGGCAAGGTCGAGAAGCTGACCTTCGTCGGCGAAAGCGTCGCCGTCCCGCCGCGGGGCGGCGATGCGGCGGGCGGACGGAGCGGCAAGCTGGCGCTGACGCTCGACGCCGTCGGCTCGCCCGGCGCGCGGATCGCGACGTACATCGAAGGCGTGCAGGGCGCGGCGCGCCGGCACTGGTACCAGTCGCGGCAGATCGCACTGCGCGAGAACGGCCGCGTCACCGTGCTGCGGCGCGAGGTTCCGGACGACGTCCGTTCGCTGCATGCGCGTTTCGACCTCCTCGCCCCCGGCTCGGGGCCGCTGGCCATCCGGCGGCTGCAGCTGGGGCCAGTGGAGGCGGCCCGCGCCCCCGGGGCGGCGGCGTGCGGGGAGCCGGCCCGGCTCCTTTTCCATGCGCCGTTCGACGGCAGCCTGAAGGCGGCGACGGCGGCAGGCGACGGCGACTCGGCGTCGTCCGGCGCGTTCGCCGCGGGCATCAGGGGCAAGTGCATCGACCTGCAGCGGATGGAGCCGGCCGAATATGCGCTGGCGGGCAATCTCGACCTGCGCTGCGGCGCGATTTCCTTCTGGGCGAAGCAGACCGGCGACAAAATCTACCAGAGCCGGATCTTCGCCGTCGAGAACCTGACCGGCGACGCGGCGGCGTCCGGCGCCATCGACATCCATTTCGACAACCGGGCGCTGGTGTTCTCGCAGCAGCACGACCGGGCGGTCAACAGCAAGGTGCTGACCGTGCCGAACGACGGGTGGAACCATTACGCGGTCAACTGGAACCGCGGCGAAGTGGAAATCTACGTGAACGGCGAAATCGCGCCGCTGCAGCGGAGCGACGGCTACTCGCCCACGAAGCCCGTCTGGATCGACGACAGCTACGAATACGCACCGCTGCCGTTCGCCCGCTTCTCGATCGGCGGGGAGAAAACGGCGGCCGACGGCTTTGCGCACAAGTTCCCCGGCTGCATCGACGAGTTCAGGGTGTATTCCGCGCCGCTGAGCGCGCAGGCGGTCAAGGCGGCGATTGCGCACGACGCGCCCGACTGGCGCCCGCCGCAACGCGAGCGGATCAACTGGGCCAAGGCCTTCGCCGAGAGCGGTCCCAATCCCTTCGAAGGCGCGGTCGAGGCGCTTCCCGCCGACGGCGACTGGAAAGCCCACGGCAAGCTCTTCAAGGAGATAAGGCTCGACCGCCTCGACAAGTTCGATGCTTCCAATCTGCGCACGACCGCGCCGATAACCGTCAAGGAATTGAACGGCGTGAAGTATTTCGAGGCCGGAGCGAAGGAAAGCGACCGCTTCGCCCTCAACATCCCCGTTCCGGGCGGCAGGGTTTGCTACGTCGAGTTCGAATATCCCGACGACGCGATGCGTTCGATGGACATCACCTGCAAGGTTTCGGCCCCCGATTGGCAAGGCTCGCCGATGTGCGTCGGCGTCCTGACCGGCCGCGAATACAAGAACTCCAATCAGATGCAGGTCCATCGCTGCATCGTGTGGAACGAATACGCCACGCGAATCGTCGCCTACGTGATGACGACGCGCAACCACGAAAACGCCGCGCTGGCGGCGGTCAGGGTCTACGAGATTCCGGACGGCAAACTGCCGCAGCTGGCGATCAAGGAGCCGGAGGCGGTGAACGGAGAGCGGCGCAAGTTCGGCATCTACTACGAAGACCCCGCCATCGGCTGGAGCATCCCGACCAAGTATTACACGGTCGAAGGGACGGACGAAGCGACCGATCGCTACATGGCCCTGATGAAATACAACGGCTACAACCTGCTGATCTATCCCGGCGCCTGGTATCACGGGCTTATCGGCGAGAACTATCAGCCGCGGCCGCATATCGACGGCTTCTTCAGCGCCTGGTACGAGAAGTTCGACCGGGAAGGGCTGGAGTTCGTGCCGACGATCGGCTTTCACAACCTTCCCGTCGAGCCGGGGCTGATCAACGAGCAAAGCTTCGAAAACGGCGAGCTGCACCGCACGGCGGTGAACATCCTCTCCTCCGGCAAGCCCAACCCCGGCGGCTGGCATCCGACGCCGCCCAACTTCAACCTCGCCCATCCCGAGACGCGCCGCAAGCTGATGCAGGCGTTCAACACCCTGCTCGCCGAAGGCAAGGGCCACCAATCCTTCAAGGGCATCGCGCTGCATCTGACCGACCACATGATCGGCTGGTGGGGAACCATCGAAGGCGGCTACAACGACTATGTCATCCGGGGATTCGAGAAGGAGACCGGCATCAAGGTTCCGGTCGACCGGAACGACCCGGAGCGCGGCAGGCTGTACGCCGAATGGCTGCTTAAGAACCAGTACGAGGAATGGGTTGCGTGGCGCTGCAGCGTCGTCACCCGCTTCTACGCCGAACTCGCCGCGCGGCTGCGCGAGGCGCGTCCCGACCTGAAGCTCTTCCTCCACAGCTACGTCACGGCGGGCATCGCCAACGGCAAGGGGCGGCCGCACTGGCAGGACGAAGACTACGTCGAACGCCGCAACCGCGAAGGCGGGCTCGACAGCGCGGCGCTCACCCGGGCGATACCGAACCTGGTGCTCACCCAGATGGTCGTCCCCGCCGAGGGGCGCTGGTGCACGTGGATCCGCTCCTATCTCCAGGACGTGTCGCGCCGCCAGTGCAGCCTGCCGACCGAGGAGCGGACTTTCGATCTGCTCAAAGGCGCGGCGTTTCCCGGCCTGGGCATCCACGACAAGTATTTCGAGAGCGACATCGGCCATCGCACGCGCGGCACCGCGCAGGGGCTGAGCTGCGAATGGAGCGACGAACCGGGGTGGCGCTGCACGGTGCTGAACCCGTCGCGCTTCTACGCCCGCAAGCATTACGTCATGCCGCTGAGGTATCGCGACATCCTCAGCATGGTCAAGGGCGGCTACGGCATCGGCTTCTACGGCACCGAAAACGCGCTCGCGCCGTTCGTGCAGGCCTTCCGGGCGCTGCCGGCGGTCGTGATGAAGGACGTCAAGGGCGTCGGCGACGAAGTCGTGAAGATGCGCGAGGCGCGCGTGAACGGCAAATACTACGCGTATGTCGTCAACACCGGGGAGGAGAAACGGCGCTTCACGAGCGCACGGCTCCAGGGGCTCAAGAACCTCGCGACGGGCGAGACGCTGACGGGCGACACCATCGAACTCGAACCGTATTCGCTCGTCGCGCTCGGCGGCGCGGCGGAGAGCGCGGCCGCCGCCAAATGCGACGCGGCGATCCGGCTGGCGCCGAATGCGGAGGACGCGACGGCGGATTTTCTCGCGGCGCTTTCGGAGTT
>JBJEWA010000117.1:0-6854 GCA_051884805.1 Kiritimatiellia bacterium
GGACGCGCGCTTTCGCTGGGGTATTCGCTGCTCCACGCCAGGGAGAACATGGCGATGGTCGCAGTCGCCGCCGTGTTCATCGTCCTGGGGTATCTCGGCTGCCTGGTGATCGGCCTCCCGTGCGGAGCCAAGTTCGTGAAGGAGTTGCGCCATGCCGGCATTGTCCGCGAAGTTTGATCCCGACGCGACGCGGACGCAGAAGGACGCGTTCGACATCCGCACGCGGCTGCTCGTTTCCCTGGCCGTCACGTCCGTCACACTCTATCTTTCGTCCGACGCGACCCTCGCGGCGATGTCGGCGCTCACGCTGGCCTATCTGCTCCAGACGAAGCGGTACGTGGTGATCGGGTGCGCCTATCTGCTGCTGCTCGCGATGACGCTGCTCTCGCTCGGGATCGTCTGGGTGTCGTCGCGGCTGTTGCTGCTGGCCTTTCCGGGCGAGGACATGGCACGGATGGCGGCAGGGGTGTTCTCCGGTTTCCACACGCCGTTCCTGCGCTCGATTCCGTCCCTGAACGTGCTGTTGGCGATCGGACTCAACTTCTCCGTGCAGGGATTCGTCGGCACGCTGAAGAGCGTCCGGCTACCGCGCGTCCTCTTCATCCCGCTCTTGGTGTTCTGCCGGTTCGTGCCGGAGTTCGTGGACGTGATCCGGCAGCTGCGCGACGCCGTCCGGATGCGCGGCTGTTCCGTCGGCTTCGGCTCGGCCTTGCTGCATCCGTTCCAGACGATCCGCCTCACGGTGGTGCCGCTGGTGATGCGGACGCTCCGCATGGCGGACAACCTCTCGATGGCGGCGGAGATGAAGCGCATCGGCTACGCGCAACGGCCCACGCAGCTCCGGACGCTCCGCTTCCGCCCCGCCGACTTCGCGCTGCTCGCCGTCACCGTTGCGCTTTCCGCCGCGCTGTGCCTCTGGGAGGCGGCCAGCCCGCAACCGGCGCGCATAGGCATGGGCGGGCGGTTCGGCTTCACGGACGCGCCGGCGGCCAGCACGCATGGGGAAGGAGGCGCACGATGAACGCCATTGTCGCGGAGAATCTCGTTTACCGCTATCCGTTCTGCGACACGCCGTCGCTCGACGGTGTCTCCTTCACGCTGGCGAAAGGCGAGGCGCTGCTCGTCACGGGCGCGAGCGGATGCGGGAAATCCACGCTCCTGCGCATCCTGAACGGGCTTATTCCCAATCACTTCAAGGGGCGGCTGGAGGGACGGCTGGACCTCCTGGGCCTCGCGTTGCCCGCCCCGCTGGAGCAAATCAGCCGCCGCGTCGGCACCGTCCTGCAAAATCCCGAAGAGCAGATCATGGCCACGACCGTCCAGGAAGAGGTCGCCCTGGCGCTCGAATGGCAGAGCGTGCCGCCGGACGAAATCCGCCGGCGCGTGGCGGCGGCGCTGGCCGCGTTCGGCCTTGCGCCTCTCGCGGCGCGTTCCGTGTTCGGCCTTTCGTCGGGGGAGCGCCAGAAGTGCGTGCTGGCTGCGGTCATGGCGGCGGGGGCGGACGTGGTGGTGATGGACGAGCCGACGGCTAACCTTTCGCCGGAAGCGACGGAGGAGTTGGCCGGCATCTGCCTGGCGCTCAAGCGGCGCGGCGTGACGCTCGTGATCGCCGACCATCGCCTCTATTGGCTGCGCGGCGTTCTCGACCGCGTGCTGGTGCTGAAGGACGGCAAGACGGCGTTCGCCGCGCAGCGCGGCGGAACCGATCCGCTGGACGCGCTCGCCGCCCGGCCGGAATTCGCCTCCTGGGGCCTGCGCGGCGTCGACGTGCGCCGGACGGAACTTCGCGCCCCGGCGCCGTGCGGCGGGGCCGTGCCCCCGGCGGTCGCGATCCGCAATCTCGCCTTCCGCTATTCCCGGACGGCCGAGTGGATCTGCCGCGACTTTTCGGCGGACATTCCACGCGGGAAGGTAGTCGCGGTCGTCGGCGCCAACGGCGCGGGCAAGACGACGCTGGCGCGGCTGCTTTGCGGACTCCTGAAGCCCGCGGCCGGCGCAATCGCATTCCCGGCGGGCGGGACGTCCGCCGCCGCAGTGACGCCGCGCCAGCGCCGGGCGCGGACCGCGTTCGTCATGCAGCAGATGGACATTCAGCTCTATATGCGCACCGTCGAAGCGGAACTGCTCTTTTCCGCGCCGCGCACGGTCGGCAAGGCGGAACGCCGCGCGGACGCCGCGCATTGGCTGGAGGTGTTTGGCCTCGCGCCGCTGAAGGACCGCCATCCGCACTCGCTTTCGGGGGGCGAGAAGCAGCGGCTGGTCGTGGCCTGTGCGCTCATGAAGCGGCCCGAACTGCTGATTCTCGACGAGCCGACCAGCGGACTGGACGGGCGCAATATGCGCATCATCGCGCGGGAACTCCGGCGCCATGCGGCGAACGGCGGCTCCGTGCTGCTGATCACGCACGACCTCGAACTGCTCGGGCTGATCGCCGACTGCCAACTGGAGCTTGCCCGCGCGGAGCCGGCGGCGGAGGGGAACCCATGATGCCGCCGGGCGTCGGGACGCTGTTCACGCCGCCGCCGCAGGACGGCCGGGGCGTGACGACCGGCGTGCGCGAGGCCGCGCGGGCGCTCTGCGGCTTCTACCGGCGCCATGCGCGCCTGATGGGCTGCGATCTCGTCTGCCGCGTGGCGCGCAGCGGCCTCCAGCTGCTCATACCCGTGGTGGCGCTCCGGGTCTTCCAGGTCCATCTCCCGGCGGGCGACCTCGCAGCCACGGGCCGCGCCGCGCTCGTGTTCGCGGCGCTCGCCGTGTTGTCGGCGGCGTTCGAGTGGGGCGGGACGCTGCTCGGGCAGCGGCTCGGCTTCCGCATCGAGGCGGAGATGCGCGAGCGGCTGTTCGCCCACGTCCAGCGTCTGCCGTTCGCGTATTTCGACCGCACCAAGACGGGCGAGGTCCTGAGCCGCATCACCGGCGACCTCCGGCAGGTCGGTTCCACGGCGCATCTGATGCCGGAGGCGCTCGTCGAAATCGTGCTGATGCTCGCCGGCTCGTTCGCGGTGATGTTCGCGCTGAACGCGACGCTGGCGGCGTGGACGCTCGTTCCCGTGCCGTTCATCCTCGCCTTCGCCGCCGCCTTCCAGCGGCGCATCCACGCCACGTGGCGCGGCAACCGGCGCGAGGCCGCGGCCTTCGCCGCGCACGTGGAGAACGCGGTGCAGGGCATCCGCGAGGTCAAGAGCTTCACGTGCGAGGATCGCGAGCGGGCCGCGTTCCGCACGGTGAACGACCGCTTCCGGCTTTCCTTCGAGCGGATGTCCGCACTCTACGCGCCGCTCAACGCCGGCACGCAGCTGATGCTGGAGGGGTATTCGCTCCTGTACATCGCGCTCGGCGCCTGGATGGCGGCGCACGGTTCCGCCACCTTCGGGCAGGTCTTCGCGTTCTACATGTATTCGCGCTACGTCACGCTGCCGATGATGCGCGTGGTGAACTTCCTCGATATGTTCCAGCAGGGCATCGTCGGCTGCCGCCGCTATCTGGAGGTGCTGAAAGAGCCGCCGGAGGCGGAGGACGCGGGCTGCCGGGGCGATTCCGCCGCGCCGTGCGCGATCCGGGGCGCCATCGCGTTTCGCGACGTCCGCTTCCGCTATCCCGGCACGGACCGCGACGTGCTGGAAATCCCTTCGCTGGCGATTCCCGCCGGGAGCGTCTGCGCGTTCGTGGGGCCGTCCGGCGGCGGCAAATCGACGGTGGCCGCGCTCATTCCGCGCTTCTACGATCCGACCGGGGGACGCATCCTCATCGACGGGCGCGACACGGCGGAGATTCCGAAACGCGCGCTCCGCTCGGCCATCGGCATGGTCGCACAGCGGCCTTTTCTCTTCGACGGCACGATCCGCGAGAACCTGCTGCTGGGCGACGCGGCGGCGGACGACGCCAGGCTCATGGCGGCGGTGGCAAGCGCGAATCTCGCCGATTTCGTCAGGGAGCTGCCGCGCGGCCTGGACACCGAGGTCGGCGAGCGCGGCGTGCGGCTTTCGGGCGGACAGGCCCAGCGCATCGCCATCGCCCGCGTGTTCCTGAAGAATCCCGCCATCCTCATTCTCGACGAGGCGACAAGCGCGCTCGACACCTTTGCCGAGGCGGCGGTGCAGGAGGCGCTCGGCCGTCTCGCGCGCGGGCGGACGACGATCATCATCGCGCACCGCCTCACGACCATCCGCCATGCGACGATGATCTGCTATCTCGAACGCGGGCGGATCGTCGAATCCGGCTCGCACGACGAACTCCTCGCCAGCGACGGCCGCTATCGCGCGCTCCTTGCCGTCGCCAACGGCACGCCGGCCTGATGCCGGCCCGTTTAGTTCTGGTCGCGGCGCCAACCGATGAAGCGGGGGAAAAATGGTATAATGGACTCGAATGCGTTGTAATGCGCCCGGATGGCGGTGAGATCGCCGAGAACGGCGCAGGATAACGCGGCAATATACTGGTCTTCCGGCACGGGCGGCAGGCGTGGACGTGCGGCGGTTCGCCGACGGTTTTCCGGTGGGCTGGGGCAAACGAAAGAGGTGTGAAAGTGAAGATGGGGCGTCTGTTCGGTCTGTTGGCGGTGGCGGCGTGGGCGCTGGGCGCCGAGGCGAGGCCCTGGCCGGGGTTTTCGCGCGGCATGGGCATCGGCGGCTGGTTGACGAACTACAAGCGGTTCAACGTGTTGCCGCAGAACCACCGGCTGCCGATTACCATTGGCGACTTGGAGCACTTCGATTCGTATATCACGGAAGCGGACGTCGCGAACATCAAGTCGATGGGGTTCGACCATGTCCGTCTTGGTTTCGACCAGATTGTCCTGGAGGAGTCGCCGGGAACGTACCGGGAGCGGACCTTTCGCAAAATCGACGATTTCCTCGGCTGGTGCGAGCAGCACGGGCTCAACGTGGTGCTCAATCTCCACAAGGCCGTTGGCAACTACTGCGACATCCGGGAAGAAGTCGAACTGCTGGACGATCCCGGCCTGCAAGAGCGTTTTCTCGCGTTGTGGCTGGAGATCGAACGCCGCTACCATGACAAGCCCGGGCTTGCGTTCGAACTGCTCAACGAGGTGCGCAACGTCGATCCCGGGAAATGGAATCGTCTCGCCGACCGCACGCTGAAGGCAATCCGCGAACGGAATCCCGCGCGTTGGGTCGTCATCGGTTCGACGTGCTGGAACTCCGTCGGCACGCTGGACAAACTGAAGATCTGGGACGACGAACGTGTCGTCTACACGTTCCACATGTACGCGCCGTTTGAATTTACCCACCAGCGCGGGGTGTTGCAGGCGGGACCGCTCTACTACAATCGCGTACTCGAGTATCCCACGAAGGACGTTGAACGCTACCGCGACTACCACCGGCTGCACGGTTCCAAAGACGGCGGCTATGCGGGCGTGACGGAAATCGGGCGGCAGATCGTCCGCGACAACATGCGCGGTGCGCACGTGTTCACGCAGCGGCATCCCGACAAGATTCTCTGGAACGGCGAATTCGGCACGATCCGCCATGCGCCGCCAGCAAGCCGTGTGGCCTATATGCGCGATGTCGTCGCGACCTGCAAGGAATGGGGCATCCCCTGGTGCGTGTGGAACTACCTCTCCACGCCGAACGACGGCAACCGCTTCTCGCTTGTGGACGACGACACGCGCAAGATCCTCTCGCCCGAACTCTTGAAGGCCTGTCTGGGCGAATAGGGACAAGTCCCCATCCCCGCAGCAGAAAGACAAATTGTCCTGAGCTGCTGTATCAACCCTACTATGTCAATCGGCTCTGACCCTGTTTGCCCCTTTCTTCTGGCCTGATGTTGTGCCGTGCAGTTTTCGTGCGGCGGAGATTGCGGCGTCCTGTCGGCTCGCCTGACGGTACAGCTTTCCATTCTCAAATTCTCAACTTTTCTTGTAATCCGGGTTGAAAAAAAAAAAAAAGTTATAATCCCCGCCATCTGAGGGTTCATGGCGTGCCGCTGCGGTGGCGTCACGGTCGTGGGCCATTTGTGGCGGAGAGGAGGATTGCATGTTCATTTCATCTGGTGTCGGGCGGAGGTCCGGGAGGTTGTTCAGGTATGCGGGATTGGCGGCGTGCGTTTCGCTTGCGCAGGCGCGCGCCATTTTCGCCGCGGATCCCATTGTGTTGAACGTCGCGGATGGTTCCCAGACGCTTGCCGAGGCGCTCGCAGGCGTTGGCGAGGAGTCCCTGACCGGGGAGGTCGTTCTGGAGAAGACGGGCGCGGGCACGTTGGTTTTTGATACCGATCTCGCCAGTTGGACTGGCGATCTGCAAATCAAGGAAGGAATCGTTGAAGCCCATCCCACAATCGCCACGGTGCTTGGTTCCGCGACGAGCGGGGCGGTTTATGTCGCCAATGGCGCGACTTTGTATGTAAATGTGAAGGGCCTTGAAAGCGTTGTAGGGGGCGGCATCACGCGTCCGATACACATAAGCGGAGAGGGCGCGCCGGATATGCCGGGCGCCTACACCATCAGTTGCGCAGGGCTTGGCGGCAGTTTTATTCGCGGGGTGTGTCCTGCCAAATTGATTCTCGACGCGGATGCCGTATTTGGCTGCATAGGAGAATCCCAGTTCGTCTACGAGTATAAAACAATTGACGCCCAGAACCATAAGTTGACATTCAAACGAGATGCGACTGAAAAATATCCGACTATCTACTGTTCACCGCTAAAACTCTGCAATGCGACCCAAATCGTAATGGATAGCGTTCATTTCCTTTTACGCACAACCGAGGAGGGCGCCTCATTCCTCGCCGGTGATGAAAGCACGACCATCACTTTGAAAAACAACGCCCAGCTCAAGTATGAAGTCAATGCCGTCGGTCCGAAGTGGACATTGATATTTGATGAAACGGCCAATGAGACAATC
>JBJEWA010000118.1:0-29561 GCA_051884805.1 Kiritimatiellia bacterium
GTCGTCGTCGGGAACAGGTCGACTTCGGGATAGCCGGCGCGGTTGCGCTTGTTCCGCCCGGTGACGACTTCGACGCCCTGCCGTCGGAAATCCTCCGCCGGCAGCCCCTCGATCTCGTTGTAGCTGCCCGCCGTGACGAAGCGCGTGCCGCTCGTCCGGTTGTAGTAGTAGATCGGCCGCTCGCCGGCCGGCACCTTCGAGGTGGAGATGAGTTCGGACATGTCCTCCTGCGAAATCGGCTGGCGCGCCATCCGCCAGTTCTCGCCGCGCTCGCGGAGCGCCGCACGGACCTTGGCCGAACTCGTGTTCAGGAAGCGGATCGCCCGCTTGGAGACGATCTTCTGCAGCTCCTCGTCCGCCCGGAACGCAAGGTCCATCCGGTCCGGATTCGGCCGGATCAGGACCTGGTCGGCGGTGAAGATGAGATCGACGGACTCCGCCATCTCGGCCTCTTCCTCCGCCTCCGACAGCGCAGGCTTGCCCTCGGCGGCGCGCGCCGCGTTCAGCTCCTCGATCCACAGCAGGCGCTGCATCGCGTGGACCGCCTTCTTCGTCACCAGCCCGGGCGTCCGGAAGAAGACCGTCCCGATGCGGCTCAGCAGGTTTCCGTCCGCGTCTTTCGCAAAGATTCTTTCGCCAAGGATTCTCATGGGTCCTCCTCTCTCAAGTCACCGTTCGCCCGTGAAGAGCGCGTTCGTCGCATAGTACGGATCGGAGGTGTAGCGGCAGCCGAGCCGGCGCAGGCCCGCCTGGTCGCCCGGCGTCACCAAGTGCGTCATGTGCACCTCGCAGCCGCGCAGCTGGCTGAGCTTCTCCATCGCAATCTGCGCCGCCGGATTGGTCGTCGAGGAAATCGCCAGGCCAATCAGCGCCTCGTCCAGGTTCAGCGACGTGTATCCGACCTTGAGGATGTCCTGCTTCATGTGCGCGATCGAGCGGATGATGTTCGGGCTGATGAGCGGAATCTGCGCCGGAATGCCCGACATCGCCTTCACCGCGTTCATCACCATCGCCGCCGCCGCGTGCATCTCGTCGGAATTGCGCCCCGTCACGATGCGCCCGTCCGGCAGCTGGACCGCCGCGCCGGACACGATCGTGCCGCCGGCCTTGCCCTTGCCCTGCAGCTGGGCCTCCTCGGCCGCCCGGCGCGCCGCCTCGACGACCACGCGGTCCTCGGTCTTCAGGCCGAGCGAATCCATCAGCCCCTTGGCCTTCTCGACCATCGACCGCGGCGCCGTGCCCTCGGCGAATGCGCACTGGTAGCGGAGAAAGCGCCGGATGATCTCCTGCCTGGAGGCGTTCCGGACGACCTCGTCGTCGACGATGCCGAAGCCGATGCGGTTGACGCCCATGTCCGTCGGCGACCGGTAGGGACAGGCCCCCTTCGTCATCTTCTGCCAGATCGCGACCAGCAGCGGAAACGCGTCGACGTCGCGGTTGTAGTTGACCGTCTCGACCCCGTAGGCCTCCTTGTGGTACGGGTCGATCATGTTCCGGTCGTCCAGGTCGATCGTCGCCGCCTCGTAGGCGATGTTGAGCGGATGGTCGAGGCCGAGGTTCCACACCGGGAACGACTCGAACTTGGCATAGCCCGCCGTCTTGCCCTGGCGGTACTCGTGGTAGATCTGCGTCAGGCAGGTCGCGAACTTGCCCGACCCCGGACCCGGCGCCGTCACCACCACGATCGGCTTCTCGGTCCGCACGTACTCGTTCTTGCCGTAGCCGAGGTCGGAGACGATGGCGTCCACGTCCGCCGGATAGCCGGCCGTCTTGTAGTGGTAGTAGACGCGCACGCCGCGGCGTTCGAGCTTCGCGCGGAACTGCATCACCGCCGGCTGCTCCCGGTAGCGCGTGATGACGACGCCGCGGACCGTCAGCCCGAGGACGCGCAGGTCGTCGATCAGCTTCAGCGCGTCGTCGGCGTAGGAAATGCCGAAGTCGGCGCGCATCTTCTTGCGCTCGATGTCGCCCGCATAGAGGCAGAGTATGACTTCCGCCTGGTCCTTGAGCGAGCGCAGGAGCCGCAGCTTCACGTTCGGGTCGTACCCGGGCAGGCAGCGCGCCGCATGGAAGTCGTTGATCAGCTTGCCGCCGAACTCCAGATAGAGCCGGCCGTACCGGCCGGCGCGACGGCGGATCTCCTCGGACTGCTCCTTCAGGTACTTCTCGTTGTCAAAGCCAACTCTCATCGGCCGAGTTCCTTCAGGATCTGCTCGATCTGCGCCCGGCACCGCCCGCATCCGCCGCCGGCCTTCGTGAAGTTCGTCACCTCCTCGACGGTCGTCAGCTGGTTCTCGGCAATCACGCGGCGGACCTCGTTCTCCGACACGTCATAGCACGTGCACAGCTTCGTGTCCTCCAGGTTCCGGTCGGTGTTGGCGCCCGTCTCGTAGTTCTTGATCGCCGCCTCCATCGCCTCGCGGCCCATCACGCTGCAGTGCATCTTCTGCGGCGGCAGGCCGCCGAGATAGTCCGCAATCTGCCGGTTGGTGATCTGCTTCGCCTCCTCAAGCGTCTTGCCGATGACCATCTCGGTCAGCGCGGAAGAGCTCGCAATCGCGCTCGCACACCCGAAAGTCTTGAACTTCGCCTCGGCGATCCTGCCGTCCGCGCCGAGCTTGAACTGAAACCGGAGCGCGTCGCCGCAAGCCAGCGAACCGACCGTCGCCGTCCCGTCGGGATGCTCGATTTCCCCCACGTTCCGCGGGTTCCGAAAGTGGTCCATCATCTTGTCAGAGTAATTCCACATAACGGGACGCCATTATACCATATTCCGCAACCGGCCGCGCATCGTCACGGCGACCCCACCTGTTCGATGGCCGAATCGACGATCGTGCGCCGCTCCTTCGAGAACGCGAGGCCGATGAGGGTGAGCGTCTTGCCGTTGCCGGCGAAGCGGTCGGCATAGCCCTTCGCCTTGATCTGCCCGATCGCCTCGGCGGCGGACCGGTCGAGCTTGAACTCGATCACGTAGCAGTGTTCCGGCGTCTCCGCCGTCATGTCGATCCGTCCCTCGTTCGTCTTCACTTCCGCCAACACGGCGACGCCCACCATCTTCAGGACGACGTACACGATCGCCTGCCACATCTGCTCGTTCTGCCGGTCCGTGAGGTCGTAGGGGATGTTGGCGAAAAGCCGCTTCAAGGCCGCGACGAACTTCTCCGGCGCGCGGTCGTAGAGCGCGTCCACCGCGTCCGCCTGGAGGTCGTTCGCGCGATTCGTCTCCTGCCCCGTGTAGGCCGGCACCACCTGCCGCAGGAACGAGTTCTCCACTTCCAGGTTCGGGAAGTCAAGCGCGTAGCGCCGCTCCGCGCCGCGCTGCTGGAAGCCGACGATCGTGAGATACCCCGTCTGGAAGAGGAGCGTCGTGAAGTCCGCCCGGTCCGGCTCGTACGTCCCCAGCACTTCCTCGTCCACGTCCACCTGCGCGAAGTTGAGCGGCTTCGCCTTGAGCGTGTCCATGAGGAACGTCGTCATCGCCGTCGCCGACCAGTAGTTCCGCAGTTCGCCCGTCATGAGGCAGCGCCCGAGCGAGACGGGGTTGATGACGCGCTCCGCCTTCGCGTTGAAACGGTAGCCGTCGTACCAGCGGATGAGCTCCGCGAAACCCTGCTCGTCCGTCCAGCCGTTCGTCTCCGCGAAGCGGTGCAGGAGGCCAGGGAGGAACCGCTTCACCTCGTCGTGCGTGTAGCCGAAGAGCGTCGCCTGGCCGGGGTCGAGCGTGACGTCCACGAGGTTGTTGAGGTCGGAGAAGATGGACACCTTCGAGAACTTGCTGATGCCGGTGATGAAGGTGAAGCGCTGCTTGCCCTCCAGCGTCTTGATGACGGAGTAGAACGCCTTCAGGGCATCGCGGAACGCGCGCACCGCCGGCGTGTTGAGGTTCCTCAAAAGCGGCTTGTCGTACTCGTCCACCAGCAGCACGACCTGGCCCTCCGGCGAAGTCGCGGCGAGGTCGTTCAGAAGATTGCGGAACGTGATCGGGGCCGTCTCGCCCCGACGCAGCGCAACGCCGTTGCGGCGCGCCTCGTCTTCGAGCATGTTCGTGAAGAGGCCCTCCAACTCCTCCGCGCGGTCGGGCTGGACGCTCCCGAGGTCGAGCCGCAGGACGGGCCACTTCTTCGTCCAGTCCCACAACGGCTCGATGAAGAGCCCCCTGAAGAGCTCGCGTTTCCCCTCGAAAAGGGCTTGGAGGACGGACACCGTGAGCGACTTGCCGAACCGCCTCGGGCGGGCGATGAAGAACTGCGAGCCAATCGACATATTCACGAGCGGCCAGAGCCGGTCGGTCTTGTCGACGTAGGTAAAGCCGTTCCCGACGAGGTTCTTGAACGTGTAGATGTCTGTCGCGAGCTTCTCCATGCGGCTTATTATACCATACCCGCGCCGGACCGACGGGAGGCTCTACTCCCTCGTCAGCAGCACCCGCGTCAGGTCGAAGAAGCGCGCGAGCGGCCCCGCCGTGACCGTGCCGACCCGCACCGTCCATTCGCCAGCCGGAAGATCAACCGCCCCCAGGTCCGATTCGGCGCGGTCGTAGACCGTATGCGGCAGACTGCGGGTCGCCGCAAGGGCGGCCGAAAGGCTTTGCCCGCCGACCTCCACCCGCACGCGCCGATCACCCGCCCATGGACGCGAATGATCCCAGGTCTCAGTCCAGATCGAGACCCGATACCGCCCCCCTTCGGGCAGCTTCACCTGCCAGGAAATCGCGTCGCCGGGATGATGCCACGCCGTCAAGGCGCCGCGCGCCGTCACGCGGCATCCGTCATCCGCCCCCAGCCGCTCGCCCGCCGCGCCAAGGACTGCCTCGGCCTGCTCGCCGGACACGGCGGCGGCAGGGTGGACCGTGCCGGCGACCGGCGTGAGCGCGAGGACGCCGTTCTGCGGCATCAGCGCCGGATCCACGTCCGGCCGCCCCGCGAGCGTCAGGCGGACGACGCGCGGCATGGCGTCCGTCACGGGCGGCAGCTGCACCGTCAATTTCACGCCATCCTGCCGGAACGCCGACGTCCCCGACAGGACTCGCGTCCGCAGACCGCAGATTTCGAGGTCTTCCGTCCAGTCGTTGCGGACGGCGAACTGCAGCACGTTGCCGGGCGCCTGCGTACACCAGCCCCACGCGAATGCCTGCGGGAACGGACTCGGCCCCGCGCCGCGAATCACGAACCCCGTCCGCCGCCGCCATTCGCCCAGTTCGCGCAGAACGTCACGCGAAACGTCGGGGAAGCGTCCGTCGCCGCGCGGACCGATGTTGAGCAGGAGATTCGCGTCGCACGAAATGGTCTGCGCCAGGTCGCAGGCCACGCGGTATCCGCTCTTCCAGTGGTGATCGTCCCACTTGAAGCCCCAGGTGTCATTGAGCGTCATCGCGACTTCGACCGGGAAGGACGTGCGGTCGGCGACCATCTGGTTGTCTCCGAACGTGCCGAAGTCGCCCAGTCCGTAGCCGATGCGGCTGCTGACGAGCGTGTCGGGCTGAAGTGCGCGGACGTACTCCCGCAGTTCGATGGTCTGCTCCTTCGTCAGGCCGAACGGGCAGTCGAACCAGATGTAGAAAATCTCGCCGTAGTTCGTCAGCAGCTCCTTGAGCTGCGGATAGACCTTGTGCTTCAGGTAGCGCGTGATGTCCTTCTGCGAGGCGTCCGGCCAGTCCCACGCATTGCCCCAGTCCATGCCGAAGTTCCCGCGCCGGCAGGCGACGTCGTCCGCCGCGTCCGGCTCGTGCCAGTCGAGGCACTGCGAGTAGTAGAGGCAGACCTTCAGCCCGTGGCGGCGGCAGGCCGCCGCCAGTTCCGCGAACACGTCGCGCGCGAACGGCGTCGCGTCAACGACATTGAAGTCGCTTGCCTGCGAGGCGAAGAGCGCAAACCCCTCGTGGTGCTTCGTCGTCAGCACGACATAGGTCATGCCGGCGTCCGCCGCCGCCTGCGCCCATTCGTCCGCGTCGAAACCGGTCGGATTAAACCGCTGGGCGAGCGCGGCATACTCGGCGGCGGGAATCCGGTAGCGGCTCTGAATCCATTCGCCGATGTAATCCATCGTTTGGCCCTTCCAGCGTCCGCCCAGCAGCGAATACAGCCCCCAATGGACGAACATCCCGAAACGCGCCTCGCGGAAGGCGTCCAATCGCCCGTTCGACCTCGCCGCCGCAACGGCGCTCTGCGCGGGTACGGCAAGCATCAGACCCATCAGAATCCCGCGTGTCAGATGACGCATGGGCGGTTCCTACCGAATCATCACGCTAAGGCCGGTCGGAACCTTGATCTTGAGCCGGTTTCCGACTATTCTCACCCGCACGCCCCGGCTCGTGCCGTCCGTCCACTCCGAGAAGTCGTCCGGGCACGCGAACGCGGCGGCAGTCACCACGGCCTCGCCCGCGTCCGGACGCCGCCCGTAGGCGATCACGGCCCGCTTCGGCAGCGTCACCCTGCCGCCGAAGGTCGCGTTCAGCATCTGTCCGTCCGCGTCGGCGACCGTAATCGTCGCGTTCTCGGCAACCGTGAAATCGCCCGCGAACGCCGCACCATCGCCGCCGAGAATCCAGTTGGCCACCGTGACCGTGCCGCAGCCCGACAGCGGACCGAGCAGCCCGAACGTTTCGTCTATCCGCAACGCCGAGGCGGGGCCGACGGACGCCGCCCCCGCGCCGATGAGCGAGCCGTACTCGTGGCCGTAGCCAAGGAACTCCGCCGTCGCGCCGGAGTCGAGCCGCACCGTGACCGGCGAGGGGACGGTGCCGGCGGACGCCTCGTCGAGCGTGCGGGACCGCTGCGCATATTCCGCCGCCACTTCGTCGTCCGTCAACGCGACGTTGAAGATCTTGAACTCGTCGAACCCGCCGAGATAGCGGCGGCGGTTCTCGTTCGCGTTGCCGCCCGCGGCGGAGTTGCCGAGCGAGATCGGCTGCCCGTCCGCCATCGCGAGCGCATATTCCGTCGCCTTCGTCGCAACCTTCACGCCGTCGTAGTAGAGCGCCAGCGCCTGCTCCGCATACGTGCAGACGACGTGGTGCCAGTTGCCGTCAAACAGGTCTGTCGGCTCGTACGTGCACGTGCCGCCGGCCCCCAGCCAGTCGGCAATCGACCAGGACAGCTTCGCCGAAGTCCCGTCGGCCGATCCCTTCGAGAGGAACAGCGTGGAGCCGGATCCATTGCCGTAGCTGCCGCGGCGGAAAACCCAGACGTAATCATTTCCCAATCCGAGCATGCCGTTGTTCCAGAGTCCTGCTGCGTACGGGCGAATCCACAGGCTGTAGGTGACGGGGTCGCCGCCCGCCGGGATGCCGTTGGCCTTCGTCGTCGTCGCGGCGTCCGTCTTCACATACGTGCTCGGCCAATACGCCCATTCTCCCGAGGCCGGGAAGTACATCGCCCGGCCGCAGACGCCCTCGACCGACTGGATCGGCAGCGCCTCGGATTCCGTTCCGTTGTACGTCCACACGCCGCTCGCCGCCGTCACGCCGGCACTGCCGGAATCAACGAGCCGCCCTTCGGAATCCGGGTCGTCGAACGAGAAATGCGCGACCAGGCCGCGCTGCGTAGACGGACGGCGGGCCGCCAGCGTCCCCGCCTTCACCTGAAGCGTGACCTCGCGCTGTCCGTTGGTGCAGATCACCCCCTTGACCTTCGTCGTCGCGTCGGCATCCTCCTGCATCAAGACCCCGCCGTCATCGAGCGGCGTCACGTCCAGCACGGCGCCCGCCGCGCAGATCTCCTCCGCCGTACGGCGGTTGGACGCCGTCGTCCAGTTGGCCGGGTCGGTTGCCGACCCGCCGGCGGCAGCCCCGTCCCAGACGACGACATCCGTGTCGAACGCGACCGCGCCCGCCTGATAGGCCGCCAGCACCTCGTCGGCCGTCAACGCCCGATTGTAGACCTTGAGCTCGTCCAGCCCGCCGGCATAGCGGTAGGCGCAATAGTCGTTGTAGTCCCCGTCGCAGTCGTCCCCGAGGATCAATGGGCTGTTGTCCGCGAGGACGACATCCCCCGACAGCGTCTGTTCCGCCACCTTCTGCCCGTCCCAGTAGAGCGTCAGCACCCGTTCGGCGTAGGTTGCGGCGATGAAGTGCCAGGTCGTGCCGTCAAAGCCGGACGGGAGCGTGTAAATGGCCGACGTCGCCGTCGCCGCCATCTCGCCCACGCCAAAGGCGATCTTCGGCAGATTGCCGTCGCCTTTCAAGATGAACAGGCTCTCGGAATTGTTGATCTGCCACCACTCGTAGCCGTCCTGTCCGCGACGCAGCAGCTTGCAGTTGCTCCCCAAACCGAGACTGCTGCTGCTCTGCCACCCCTGCGCCGGTTTGATCCACAGCGAATAGGTCACGGCCTGGTTGCCGTACGGGATGCCTTGTGCCGAGCCGAACGACGCGCCGTCCACGACCAGGTAGTTGTTCTGCCACCAGCCGCCCGCGACCTGGAATCCCCGTACATGCGGGGCCGCGCAAGCCGTCGGCGACGCCGGCGTGACACTCAGGACTCCCGTGTCGTACACCGTGCCGATCGCCTTCCTCTGAATGCGGTCGTACATGAAGTTCGCCGCGTCGTCAAAGGTGAAGTGGGCGACCAGCCCGTTCTCCGCCGCGCCGATGGACGATGCCGCGCCCAGCGCCAGAACCGAAACCACAATCTTTAGCCTTTTCATTCGAATAGCCCTTTTCATTAGAGTAACCGCATAGATTCAACATTCGCTTCATAGCGAGGGAATCCGTCGTCATCGAGACGCTCGTTCAGGCGAATGACGCCCGTCCGGCGAGGAGAGACCCGTAGCCCCGAATGATGCACATGAAAGACATACCAGACCGCCCCGTCCGGACCCACGAAAGCGTCACCATGCCCCGTCCCGCCGAATCCCGTGACCGTGCGGGAAAGAACGGGGCCGTCCCCGACCTTCCGCCACGGTCCCAGCGGACGACTGGCCACGGCGACGCCGACGCAGTAGTCCGGCGAACGGAAGTCGTTGGCAGAGTAGAAGAGCACGTATTTTCCGTGCCGCCGGATGACCGTCGGCCCCTCCGTATAGCCGACGCCGCACAGGAATTCGTCCTTCCCCGCCCGCCGGTTCACGGCCTCGGCCGAGGCATCCAGCGGCAAACGCTCCCAGTCCCTGTCGTTCGTCACGCACCGCACGGGCGTTCCGGCAAACGACCGCAGGTCGGACGACAGTTCGACACCGACCGTCCCACACAGGTTGCCGCAGGAATAGTAGGCGTAGACGCGGCCGTCGGCGTCTTGGAAGACAAACGGATCGATTGTCTGCTCCTTCTGCCGCGGAAACTCGACATGCGGCTTGAACGGTCCCTCCGGTCGTTCGGCGACGGCCAGCCCCCAGTGGTAGTCCGCCGTATAGGCGAGAAAATACCGGCCCGCACGAGCAAAGAGCTGTGGCGCCCAGAAGTTCCCAGCGCCAAAGGCATCCGCCCGAGAGAGGAGACGCCCTTCGCCGTTCGGCGTGTCCGCCAGCCGCCAAGTGACGAGATCCTGCGAGACGTACATCGGGAAGACGGCCTTCCCCGATGCCTCCGTTCCAGGACGCGCGCCCAGATCGTTTTCCGTTCCGAGCAGATAGTATCTGTCGCCTAGATGCGCAATCGTCGGGTCGGCCAGCAGAATCTCGGCCCGCCCCTGGAATCCGGCGAGACACGCGGTCAGCGCGATGCAAAGGGGAAACCACGCCCAGGTTTTCTTCATGTCCATGCGAACCGTCCTTCCTTGAAGCCCCGTCAGTAGCCGGCCAGTTTCGCGTTGGGCGATTCGAGCTGGCCGGACTTCTTGCCGTCCACGTCCGGGCGCGGCACCCCCGACCAGTCGCCGGCGTAGATGATGTCGCGCCACTTCACGTTGCCGTTGCCCTCGTAGACGCGGACGCGCTCGTTGACGCCCGACCGCGTGAACACGCAGTCGCCCACGAGCAGCGCGCCGCTGTTGCCGGTCTGACGCACGACGAGCAGATCGTTGAGGCCGAAGCTCACGTTGTTGAAGAAGCTGCATCCCAGCAGGCGGACCTCCCAGGCCCCGCGAATGTCAAAGCCCGTCTGCGCCGTGTCCGCATAGCAGTCGCGCAGCGTGGTGGAGTGGCCCTCAATGCGGAATGCCGTCGAGCCGGGAAGCATTTCGGGGATCTCGCCCGGCTTGCGCCGCGGCAGGGAGCCGCCCCATACGTGAATGCGCGTCAGGCGGTTGGCGGGACCCTTCACGACGACGCCCGTCGTGTAGTCGAGCACGTGAATGTCCGTGTAGTGGCTGTCGCCGCCTTCGAGATAGAGGCCGACGTTCCCCGCCAGTCCATGCTTGCGCACGAGGAAATAGAGTCCATTGGCGACGACCTCCGCGCCGCCGTTCTTCACGAAGAGCCCGTACTTCTTTCCGTTGAGGATCTTGATGTCGTCCAGCGAATGCCGCCAGTAGCTCTCCAGCGCAATGCACGAGGCCAGGCCGTTGCCGTCTACCGCGCCGCCTCGGACGAAGCAGAGGAAGTCGAGGTTCTCCCAGACGCCTGCATTGCGCACGCGCAGGACGTACGGCATCGCCCGAGTTGCGCGCAGCGTCGCGCTCTTGTGCAGCAGCAGCGAGCAGCGGTTGGAGACGACGATCGACGACGAGACGAGGTAGTCCCCGCGCGGGAACCAGAGGATGCCGCCCGTAGTCGCATCGACCGCCCGCTGCACACGCGCCGTGTCGTCAGCTTCGCCCGCGCGGCGCGGAAAGTCCGCCAGCGACCGGTCATACGCGCCGTCCGCCGCCGCGCTCTGCGCCCCGGCAAGCGCGACGAGCAGGGCCAACGCCGCGCCGCACGTCCGGCGGCGGTTTCCGTGCTTCATTCTTACCATGGTCACCATCCCTTCTTTTCGTGTCTTTGCGTCGCGCCGTTCCCAGGCCGGGAAGACGCTGAGGATAGGGCCATTGTAGCACACTCAAGGTCTTTGCGGCAATAGGCAGACTTTGCATTTTAGGCAACACTTTCTTTACGTTTTGAGAATATGTTTTGGTATAATGATGTCCGCATGACCCTTAAAGCAGCGCGGCACAAGACCATTTCCGTCGTCATCGGCAGCCTCGGCGCCGCCGAGCGCGACTACCTGTCCGGCATCTTCCGCTTCGTCAACGCCCACGCATCCTGGTCGCTGGAGTTCCACCGGCACCTCGACGAACTGGCGCAGCGGCGGACGGTTCACGGCGAGCCGGACGGCATTCTCGTCGTCGCCCCGCACGCGATTCGCCAGCGCACCTGTCCGCCGCAGAACATCCCGACCGTCGTCATCGACATTCCGGACGCGCGGTGGCGTCCCGGCGAAGCCGTCTCGTTCGTGCGCCTCGACGACCGCCGGATCGGCCACTTCGCCGCCGAGCACTTGCTGTCGCGCGGCAGCTTCAACGCCTTCCTTTGCGTCATCGACCAGCCTCAATTCGCCTATCCGGGCCACCGGGACGACGGCTTCCGCGCCCGGCTCGCAGGTCTCGGCAAACCCGTGCGGACACTCGTCATCTCCGAGTCTGTCCTGGACGCAAACGAAACCGCCGCCATCCGGCGGGTTCTAACCGGCCTGCCGCACCCGCTGGCCGTATTCGCCGTACGTGACCGCGCCGCCTTCAAGATTCTCGACATCTGCCGCCGCGCACGGATCGCCATCCCGGACGAGGCGGCAGTTCTCAGCGTTGACAACGACGAACTCTTCTGCAATTCGCTCAAGCCGTCCCTTTCCAGCCTGCTGCCCGACCACGAGCAGGTCGGCATCCTCGCCGCGCGCGAACTGGAACGCCTCATGCGCCGCGGCGGGGGGCGTGAAGTCGTCCTCGCGGAATCCGTCAAGCGCATCGTTCTGCGCGAATCGACGCGCATCATCCCTCCCGCCGCGCGCATTCTGACCCAGGCGCTGGACTACATCGACGGCCATGCAACGGGCAATCTGCGCGTTCCGGAAGTGGCCGACCACGTCGGCGTGTCACGCCGGCTGCTCGACCTGCGGTTCCGCCAGCTCCACGGCACGACGGTCCTCGACGCCATCGTCCGCGCGCGCCTTGCGCGCATGCAGCGCAAACTGCGGGACGCTTCCGTGCGCATCGCATCCGTGGCGGCGGACTGCGGCTTCTCCTCGCCCGCCGCCTTCACGCGCTTCTTCACGGCCCACGTCGGCGTCTCGCCAGCGGCCTGGCGCCGTCAGGCCGGTGTCACCGCCTGACTGCTCCGCCGCCCCCGGCGGCGGCCACATCGCCCGTCTTCAGGCACAGCAACGCCCACGCGGCGCCGATCAGGCCGGAAACCGTCATTTGCAGCGGCAGCGGAAAGGCGTAGATGACGGCGACGACCGGAATCCAGACCGCCCAGTTCATCGCCAGGTTGACGAGATAGAACCGCCGGAACCGCGCGAACCACGCACGACCGCCGCCGAAGTCGCCGGAACAGCCGTTGCCCGTCCAGGTGTAGAACAGCGAGTTGAGCGGCGTGACCACGAACACCGCCCAGCCGAACTGGTCGGCCAGCGTCTTGGCGACGACGGTGCCCAGGCGCGTCGACGGACCAAAGAAGTCGTCCTGAAAGGCGAACCAGCAGTCCTGCGGCAGGCCGAGCAGCCCCGACCACGCGCACTGCAGGCCGACCGTCAGCGCCAGCCGCTTCGGCCGCAGCGACGGGACGAGGCAGAGGAAGACCCCCGGCACGAGTCCGCCCGTGACGATGCGGTTGGCGCAGGAGGCGAGCTTGCCGTATTCCGTCTGCCACCGCCCGAAGACCGCGAGCGCCGACGCCACCGGCGGCACCTGGTACCAGGCGACGCAGACCAGCAGCGCCAGCGTCCAGAGCACGGCCATCGGCCCGGCGTTCGCCCGGACCGACCGCCACCCGATCGCGAGCAGTCCCCTGACCGAGTCCACGCCCGGCTCTCCCCGGCCGCTTTCGCGGAGCCGCATCCGCCTCAGCGGTCGACGCGGGCGCTGCCGCCGCCGACCAGCTTCTCGACGTCGGCCTTCGTCGCCATCGACGTGTCGCCGGGCGTCGTCATCGCCAGCGCACCGTGCGCCGCGCCGTAGTTCACGGCCCGCTCGGCGTCGTCGAACGCCATGAAGCCGTAGATCAGGCCGGACGCGAAGCTGTCGCCGCCGCCGACGCGGTCGTAGATCTCAAGCCCCGGACGCTGGACGGACTGGTGCAGCCGCCCCCGATACCAGCAGACCGCGCTCCAGTCGTTGACCGTTGCGGACCGGACGGAGCGGAGCGTGGTCGCGACCGCCCGGAAGTTCGGATAGAGCGCGACGGCCCGGTCGATCATCTTCCCGAAGCTTTCGACCGGCAGCGTCGTCATGTTCTTGTCCACGCCCTCGACCTCGATGCCCAGCGCCGCCGTGAAGTCCTCCTCGTTGCCGATCATCACGTCGACGTACTTCGCGATCTCGCGGTTGACTTCCTGCGCCTTCGCCTGCCCGCCGATCGACTTCCAGAGCGACGCACGGTAGTTGAGGTCGTAGCTCGTGACCGTGCCGTGCCGCTTCGCGGCCTTCAGCGCCTCGATGCAGACTTCGGCCGTCGTCTCCGAAAGCGCGGCGAAGATGCCGCCGGTATGGAACCAGCGCACGCCCTCCTTGCCGAACAGCTCCTCCCAGTCGATCATGCCGGGCTTGAGCTGCGAGACGGCCGTCAGCCCGCGGTCCGCGCAGGAGCGCGCGCCGCGGCAGCCGAACCCGCGCTCGACGAAGTTGAGCCCGTTGCGGACCTCGCGGCCGATGCCGTCGAACTTCTCCCAGCGGACGTGGCTCGTGTCTACGCCGCCCTGGAGCATGAAGTCCTCGACCAGGCGGCCGACCGGATTGTCCGCAAACGCCGTCACCGCCGTCGTCTTCAGCCCGAAGCAGCGGCGCAGGCCGCGCACCACGTTGTATTCGCCGCCGCCCTCCCAGACCTTGAATTCGCGCGCCGTGTGGATGCGCCCGTCGCCCGGGTCCAGCCGGAGCATGATTTCGCCCAGCGACGCCGCATCCCACCGGCAGCTGCCCGCCGCCTTCACCGCCAAAGATTCGCCTGCCATCTCGGTTCCTCCCTTGTTTTCCTGCTTCGTTATGTCTGTCGTTAGTTGTCCGCCTGCGTCAGCGCGCGGCGTCGAAATGCCGCGCGATGGCGTCGTAGCCGAGCATCATGAGCTCGGGCAGCTTGCCGTACAGCCGGTAGTAGTCCGCCACGATCGGCAGGCAGCGCGTCTTCCACTTCGCCGCCGTGTTGAGCGCAATCGAGCTGAGCTGGTGGTGCGCGAACGGATTGGCGAAGCGCTCCAGCACCGACTCGGCGTACTCGGTCTTCTCGCCGTCCGGCAGGTCCACCGTCGGGAAGATCTCCTCGAAGACGAGCTGGCGGAGAAAGCGGTTCATCTCCTCGTCCTCGATGCACTGGGCGACTTCCGTAAAGCCCTTCTCCAGCCCGAGGTAGACGAGCGTCGTGTGCGTCGCGTTGAGGAAGCGCACCTTGCGCGTGCGGTACGGCTGCATGTCCTGCGTGTAGACGACGTTGATGCCGGCGGCCTTGAGCGGCAGTTCCCGCTCCAGGTCGAAGCCCGCCGGCGTCTCGATGACGAAGAAGTGGAACGGCTCGCCGCAGACGAGCACCTCGTCCCGCTCGCCGAGCTGCTGCGCGTAGCGCGCGGCCGAAGCCTCGTCCGGACGGCCCGCGACGATGCGGTCGACGAGCGTCGAGCAGAAGACGCACTCGCGGTCGATCCACGCGTTGATCTCGGGATCCTCGACGTACTTCCGCACGCAGTCGCGCAGCTTGTCGCCGTTGTGCTCGATGAGTTCGCAGGGGATGAACACGAAGCCCGGCAGCTTCGCCCGGCAACGCGCGGTCAGCAGGCGCGCGATCTTGGCGGGGAAGGTGTCGGCGCCCGGCACGTACTGGATGCCGGCCTCGGTCGTGTTGGAGACGACGAAGCGGATGGCGGGATCGAGCGCGTACCGCTCGGTGTTCTGCGCCAGGTCCACGCCCTTGACGCAGGTGATCTCCTCGATCTCCTCGATCGTCTTGCCGCCGGACACCCCGCGCAGGCAGGCGTGATACCGGCCGCCGCGCGCGTTGAGCGCCTTCGACGGCGCCGAGAGTTCGGTGCCGATCGGCTGGATGATCTGGACCGCGCCGTCGAAGCCGGCCTGGTCGTTCATCTTCTGGACCATCCAGTCGATGAAACACCGGAGGAAGTTGCCCTCGCCAAACTGCAGAATCTTCGTTTCCATGCTTTTCCTTAGCTTTCGTTGGTTTGCAAAAAACGGTCTTTGCGCCAGGCGGGACGCTGCCGTCACAGGGTGACGCCGTCCTTGAAGATCGCGATGCCCTGCGCCCCGCAGATTTCGTTCTTCGCGCGTTCCTCGCCCGAGGCGACGGCCAGGACCTTCCGTGCGAACGCCTCCGTGTAGGGACAGGACATCGCGTTCCAGTCGATCCAGTTCGGCTTGGCCTCCGCGAGCCGGTCGTTCGACGCGATCTTCAGCGTCGGCACGACGCACCCGAAGGGCGTGCCGCGCCCCGTCGTGAAGAGGATGAGATGGCAGCCCGCCGCCGCCAGCACCGTCGAGGCGACGAGGTCGTTGCCGGGTCCGGTCATCAGCGAAAGGCCGTGCGCCCGCACCCGCTCGCCGTAGTCGAGCACGTCCTCCACCGGCGCGGAACCGCCCTTCTGCACGCAGCCGAGCGACTTGTCCTCCAGCGTCGTGATGCCGCCCGCCTTGTTGCCCGGCGAGGGGTTTTCGTAGCAGACCTGATGGTGCGACGCATAGTAGCCCTTGAAATCGTTGATCATCTTCACGCACCGGTCGAAGACGTCGCGCGTGCGGCAGCGCTTCATCAGCAGCGTCTCCGCGCCGAACATCTCCGGCACCTCGGTCAGGACGGCCGAGCCGCCGCGCTCCACCAACCAGTCGGAGAAGCGCCCGACGAGCGGATTCGCCGTCAGGCCGGAAAACCCGTCCGAACCGCCGCACTTGAGCCCGACGACGAGTTCCGAGACGGGGACTTCCGTGCGTTCCTTCGGCCGCGCCGCGTCCAGCTCCTTCAGCAGCACCAGCCCCCGCTCGTATTCGTCGCCCGGATCCTGGGCCCGGAGGAAGCGGACGTTCAGCCCCGAACAGTCGCCCAGCCGCGCCCGGAAGCTCTCCAGCGTGTTGTTCTCGCAGCCGAGCGCGACGACGAGCACGCCGCCCGCGTTCGGATGGCGGCAGAGCGCCGCCAGCAGGTTCGCGGTCGTCTCGTGGTCCTTGCCGAGCTGGGAACAGCCGTAGGGATGGGTGAGCGCAAGTCCGCCGCAGCTCTTCGCCAGCCGTTCGGCGAGATTGTTCACGCAACCGACCAGCGGCACGACCCAGAGGTCGTTGCGGATGCCGACGCGCCCGTCCGGATGGCGATAGGCGCGGATGACCGGCAGCTGGCCGCGGACTGCGGCCTGGACGCCGGGGGGCGGCAGGTTCCCTTCGGGTTCGTAGCGGTATTCGAGCACTTCGCCGAGATTCGTCGCCATGTTGTGCACATGGACGTGCTCGCCCGGCGCAATGGCGGCGGTGGCATGGCCGATCGGCATGCCGTACTTGACGACATTCTCGCCGACGGCAATCGCCCGCAGCGCATACTTGTGCCCGTCTTCACGGACCTCGACATTGTCCAATCGGTTGATGGTCATCGCTCTGACAGTTCCTCCGCTGCGGATTATATCAAATTATCGTCGCCTTTCGGAGCGCAACTGCCGCCGACCGGCGGAGCGAACGGATCCAAACCGGTTCGCTGGAACTCGTGAATGGTGGTGGGGCAAGGATTCGAACCTTGGAAGGCGTAAGCCAGCAGATTTACAGTCTGCCCTCGTTGACCGCTTGAGTATCCCACCGAAGCAAGTGGCGCACAGTATATCAAAAAAGATTCGGCCCAGTCAACCCGGTATCCGTCGTCAGGCTTAGCCCGGCAACTTCGCGCCGGACTCGACTTGAAGTGCGCAGCTCCCCGCGCCGCAGCGGATGTCCCTTGCTATCGGCCTTGCTCAAAGCCGGGAGCAGTCTGAGGCCTTGTGTGCAGACGCCGCAGGGTAAGGCGCGCAACCAGGAGGACGGCCGCGCCCGCGAGCGCGAAAGCGGCCAGCGAAGCGAGCGACGTCCGCATGCCGAAGCGCCCGTTCAGCAACTCATTCCTCACATCCGCCCGCGAGCGTCAGCACGACCTTGCCGCGATTCTCGCCGCGTTCGAGGATGCCGTGGGCTTCGGCGACCGCCGCGATCGGCAGCACCGCGTGGACGAACGGCGCGAATGTGCGCGCCTCGAACGCCGGCCAGACGTCGCGCACCAGTCCGGCCAGAATCTGCGCCTTCTCCTCGCTCGTGCGGCTGCGGAGCGTCGAGCCGATGACCCGCAGATTCTTGCGCCACAGCAGATTGACGTCCAGCACCGTCTCCGGTCCCGCCATCGAGGCGAGCGAGATCCAGCGGCCACGGTACGGCATCGTCGCGATGCATTTGCCCATCAGCGGACCGCCCACCGGGTCGATCGCCACGTCCGGCGGGTTCTCCGACAGGACCTTCACGAGATCGCCCGTGAAACGGTTGACGGTCACGTCCGCGCCGACCGCGCGGCAGAACTCGCCGTTGGCGTCCGAGGCGACCTGCGCGACCACCTTGCAGCCGAACACGTGCTTCGCGAGCTGGATCGCCGCGATGCCCAGCCCGCCCTCGCCGCCGTTGATGAAGAACGTCTCGCCCTTCCGGATCTCCCCGACGATCTTCAGGTTCAGGTACGCCGTCGCATAGACCTCCGGAATGCCCGCCGCCTCGGGGAAGGAGAAGCCCCTGGGGAGCGGCATCACCATTCCCTCGGGGACGACGACCTCCTCGGCGTAGCCGCCGCCTCCCAGGAGCGCGCACACCCGGTCGCCGACCTTGAACCGCCCGCCCGCCGGCGCCTCCCGCACGACGCCCGCGCACTCGAGCCCAGGCCAGAGCGGCCAGCCCTCCGGCGGCGCGTAGATGCCCTGCCGCTGCATGAGATCGGCGCGGTTCAGGGCGCACGCCGCGACGGCGATCTTCACGTCGAACGCGCCGTGGCAGACGGGGGCGGGGACCTCCTGCCAGACAAACTCCCTGTCGGGTCCAATGCACATCGCTTTCATCTCGAATCTCCTCTCGTTTTCCTTGAGTGTGGCAAATCGCGGCGGACGATCCCGCGTCAGGCCTCCCAGTCGAACTGGACGGTCGGGAACGCGCCGCCCGCCGCGAGGCGCGTGTAGACGGCGACGCTGTCGCCGGGCGCATGAACCTCGTCCACGAGGCCCGCGAGCGAGAGCCGCCGGTGGGCAAGCAGGGCAAGGAACGCGCGGGCGTCGTCCCGCGTCGTCCACCAGCCCGGCGCGGATTCGACGTCCGGGCGCGCCAGCGTATGGGCGCCGACGAGCGTCACGCCACGCCCGTGCACCCGATGGTAATAGTCGACGGTGAAGTTCGACTCGCGCGTGCAGCCGAGCAGCGCAATGCGGCCAAACGGCGCAATTACGTCCAGGAGGCCGTTCAGCGCCGCGCCAACGCCCGTCACCTCGATGCCCACGCGCGGGCCCGCGCCGTCGGCGCGACCGCCCATGACGGCGCGGTCGGCCGGACACAGCGCCCGGACTTGCGCGGCAAAGTCCGCAGACAACGGGTCGAGCGCGGCATCAGCCCCGAGCAGGCAGGCGCGTTCACGCTTGTCCTTGACCGGGTCGGCCGCAAGAACGGGAGCCGCACCCGCCGCGCACAGGAGGAGGACGGCCAGCTGGCCGAGCACCCCCTGCCCCATGACGAGGGCGCTCTCGCCGACTTCGAGCCGGCATTTGCGGATCGCCGCAAGCGGAAAGGTCGCGAGATGCGCAAACGCCGCATCCGCGAAGGAAACGCCGTCCGGGATGCGATAGGCCTGCGCCGCCGGGATGCACTGGAAGCGCGCGTGCTTCGACCAGCTGAGCGCCACGCGGTCGCCGACCGCCAGCCCGACGACGCCCGGCCCGACCTTGTCCACGACGCCGCTCGAACTGTAGCCGAGCTGGCGCGGCCACGTCGTGGCGTCGCCCGACGCAAAGATGCTGACGCCGCCGTCGGGCACGCCGATCAGGTTGGCGCGTTCGGTGCCGCTCGAGACGCAGCTGCGCACGAGCCGCACACGCACCTCGCCGGCCTGCGGCTCCGGGACGGGGCGATCGACGAGTTCGGCCTGGTTCGGCCGCGTGAAGACGATGTTCGGGTTTTCCATGCGGATCGTCCTTTCTTCAGGTTCGGGGCTAGCGAAGAATTCCGCACGCCCTTAAGGTGAGTTCATGGACAAGAAGGTCGCGGTCGTAGTCCTGGTCGTTCGGACGCTCGCCCCGGACGATGGCCGCGAGCTCGAGCAGCTGCGGCGCATACCGGTCGGTCTGCACGCCGAAGCCGATCTCGTGCCGTCCGGCGGCGTATCCGCCCGCCGGATTCGCAAGCGACAGCACAAGCTTCAGCTCGCCGCCGTCGAAGCGCTCGATCGGGCAGAGGTCAAGCGTACCGTTCGTGCCGTCGATGCGCAGACGCCGGCAGAGAATGCCGCCGGGGAGGCGCGAGGACGTGCGCAGCAGAACATCGGTCCCCGCAAAGCGCAAGTAAGCCGCTGCGGCCGTCCGGCTGCCGGGCGGATCGCCCGGCGCCGCGCCAAAGAACGGATGCGCCTCGCGCAGGTCGCCGCGCACGAACGGGAGAACCATGTCCACGAGATGGCAGCCGAGGTTGTAGAGAATGCCGCCCTTGAACGACGAGATGTAGTCGGGGTAGTTTCGCAAACCGTAGTCGTGGTTCATGTCGGCCTCGACGAAGGCGACTTCGCCGAGCCAACCGGACGCGACGGCACGCCAGGCGAACTGGAGCGCCGGATTGCCCCGGTACATATAGCCGATCTGGAACGGCAGGCTGGCCGCGCGGCAGCGCGTCACGAGCGTCCGATAGGGTTCCATGGCTTCGCCGCACGGCTTGTCGCAGTGGAGGGGGACGCCCTTCTCGACCAGCTTCCCGGCGACTTCCATCAGGTCGGCGTTCGACGTCTCGACGAAGGCGACGTCGATGCCTTCGATGCGGTCGGCCTCCGCCTCGGAGACAAGGCGCAGCCCGGACGTGTCCGCCTCCTCGTTCAGATGGCGCGGCGTCGGGCGGGCGCGGTCATCGACGACCGCAACGACGTCAAAATCGTCCGGCAGTTTGCGCAGGGTGGCGAGCTTGCCGGCGGCATGCTCGTGCGTCACGCCCCAGAACAGCGTCTTGAGAGCCCTTTTCATGGTCACGTTCCCTTCCTCGCCGGCCGACTACCTTTCGAATTGCCGCTCCTGTCGACGAGTGGACGCATTCTGACATTTTTTTTTTTTTTTCCTTTTCGAACGACTTTACCCGCAAGGCTTTTTGTGCAGACGCCGCAGAGTAAGGCGCGCAACCAGGAGGACGGCCACGCCCGCGAGCGCGAAAGCGGCCAGCGAAGCGAGCGACGCCCGCATGCCGAAGCGCCCATTCAGCCAGCCGATCAGTCCCGGCCCGAGCGCACCGAGGACGTTGCCGCCGCAGCCGAAAAAGCCGACGGCCGCCGCGCGGTAGCGCGGACTCACGACGTCCAGCAGCGAGGCATAGAGGTTCGAGTCGTAGACGCCCGTCGCGAACCCGAAGCCGAAGATCGCCGCGCACGCAACGACGCCGCCCGGCGCAAAGGCCGTCAGCAGGATGAAGGGAATCATCAACAGCAGCCCCGCGATGTTGATCTCCAGCCGAATGCCCGGCCGGCGCGGCAGCAGGCGGTCCGAAAGCCGCCCCGCGAGCAGGACGCCCGCCATCGCCCCGCAGTAGAACCAGAAGACGCCGTGAAACGCCGCGCTCGACGGCGTCATGCCGGGGAACGTGCGCAGGAGAAACGCCGGACACCACGTCTTGAACCCGTAGGTCGCATAAACGTAGAAGCCCAGCCCGACCGTCAGCAGAACCGCCGTCGGCCGGCCGAAGAACGCGCCGAGGGCCTCGCGCACGGACGGCCGGTCCTGCGCCCCTGCCGCGACGGGCTGGGGCGTGTCCCGCAGGAGAAACGCAAGCGCAAACGCCCAGAGAATCCCGGCCGCGCCAAAAAGGCCGAACGCCCACCGCCAGCCGCCCGATCCCAGGCCCGACAGCCAGCCCGACACGGCACTGCACACGACGATCCCCACGTAGAAAACCGTCTGGTAGATCGAGAACGCCGTCCCCCGCGTCTCGACGTGGAACTGCCCGATCAGGGACGAGATCGACGGCGGCAGCATCGACTGCCCCACCGCGTTGAGGACGCCGTACGACACCAGGAGGAGGCCGATTCCGGACGCGAAACCCGAGGTGAAGATGCCGACGGAGAAGAGCAGCGTGCCGGCGATGACGATCCACTTGCGGCGCAGAAAGTCCGCCAGCGTGCCGGCGAACGGGACGACCAGCCCGAAGACGAGCGTGAACGCGCTGCCGACCAGCCCCAGCTGCAGATCGTCCAGCCCCGACGCGGCGAAGTCGGCCTTGATCTGCGGCAGGACGGCGTTGTAGATCTGCCGCGTTCCCTGCGCCAGGAAATAGGTCGCCGAAAGGAGCGCAAGCAGTCCCCACCGATAGTCGAGCCGCGTCTTCATCGCGTCACCTCCCGCGCGAGGAACCGCCGCATTCCCTCGAAGTTGGCGTCCAGCTCCGCCCGCTGCGCGTCGGTCAGGTCAATGTCCACGAGTTTCCACTCATGCCCGACGCCGAACGTGCCCGATTCCGTGACACGCGAAGCGAGATAGGTGCGCGACAGCGTCGTCCGGAAAAGGCCGAGCTTCTTGAGATAGTAAAGCGAATAGCCGCGCAGACTGCCGCCGGGGATCGCCCGCTGGTCGATCAGGTAGCGATACATCGCGTACGCCTCCTGCAGCCGTCCGTCCGGATCGCCCGCCTGCATCGTCCGCCAGATATGGGCGACGAGCGGCGCGTAGGCGGGACGCTCCGAGACCAGTCCCTCCGTGCCGAGGGCTCGACGCTGGTAGAGCCATTGCCAGCCGCCCCAGGCGCTGAAGACCGTCTTCACGACCGGCTTCGCCGCGACCTCCTCCGCCTGCCGCGCGTTCGCGCGCGCGCCTTCGCTCTCCTCCTTGATGTAGCCGTAGACGCCGGGAAAGCGCCGCGCGAGCTCGACGAGGAACGCGACGGACGGCGCCGGACAGTCGTCCGAGACGAAGGTCTGGATGACGACGGGACGCTTCGCGACACGGCCCAGCGCCTCGAAGCACGCCTCGACCTCCGCCGCCGTGCACGCGTACGTCGGAGGACGCGCCGCGAGCGCGATCGGCGCGGAGCTGCGCGAGGCCAGCGCTTCCGCAAAGGCGGCGAACGCAAGCGTCTGCGCCGTGTTCGTGCCGCTCACGCCAATCGTCAGCACGGCGTTCGTGAACGACGCGGCGGCGGCGGCGAGCCGCCGCAGCCCCTCGCGCTTCTCCTCCGGCGTCAGCAAATCAATGGCATCGTTCGACTGCGGCCAGATGACGCCGGTGCAACCCGCCGCGTCCATGTAGCGCACCTCCGCGACCAGCGCGTCGAAATCGACCGCGCCGTCTTCGAGATAGGGCGTCGAGGCGATGAGGAACGGACCTTTCATCCGCGCGTCGGCCGGAACGTCCGCCCGCGCGTCCATGGCCGCCAGCGCGAGGGTCGCGCCGAGGAGAATCGCCGTGCGCCTCATTTCGCCTCCGGCGCGACGTAGGGCTGGTACATGCAGAGCCGTCCGCCGTCCACGACGTGGTTCGACCCCGTGATGAACGAGGCGTTGTCCGAGCACATGAAGAGAATAACGTCCACCAGTTCGCGCGGCTCGCCGGCCCGCCCCAGCGCCGTCGGCATGCCGCTCATCGCCGCGCGCGTCAGCACGGGGCCGGGCGTGACGCAGACGGCGCGCACGCCGAACGGTCCGCCCGCCAGCGCGAGGGACTTCACGAAGCTCACGAGGCCGTTCTTGGCCGTGCCGTACATCGCGCCGACCCCGTCGCCCTCGAAGGCCGTCACGGAGCCGAGGCAGACGATGACACCGGAGCGTTTCGCGATCATCTGCGGCATGCAGGCGCGCGCGAAGTAGACGGGACCCTTGAGGTTGACGTCCAGCCCCCAGTCGAGGACGTCCACCGGCTGCTCGTAGAACGGCACGCGGCTCTGGCACATACGCGCCTCGTTGCCGCCCGCGCAAGCAACGAGGATGTCGCAGCCGCCGAGCCGGGCCGCCTCGGCGGCCGCCCGTTCGGCGTCGGCGAACCGCCGCACGTCGCCCGCGCAAGCCACGGCGCGACCGCCGCGCACGGCGATCTCCGCCACGGCGCGCGACAGGGCGTCGGCATTCACATCGCACATCACGACGGACGCACCGCGCGCCGCCAGTTCCTCCGACGTCTTCAGCCCCATGCCGGACGCCGCGCCCGTCACTACGGCGACCTTGCCGCGAAAATCGATTTCCTGCATTGCTCGTTCCTCCTGCGTCTTCGGCTTACTTCACGTCCACGAGCTTCGTCTCCGTCCGGCCGTCCTTCCCCTTCCAGGTCAGACGGTAGCGCCCGCGGAAGCCCCGGAAGGCGATCGTGCCGTCCGCCCCCGTCGCGACTTCGAGATTCGTCCGCCAGTCATGGTTGATGAGGCGGTCGAGCGCGTCGTAAACGGGCTTCTTCTCCAGTTCGCGCGTGAACAGCCCGGAGACGAGCGGCTCGCCCGCGACGCCGGCCCCGTCCACCGTGTTCCACCAGGTGATACCCATCGTCTTCGGATGCGAAAACCAGGCGCGGTAGATGTTGCGCGCGAGTACAGCCTGGATCTCGCGCGAGACGGCGTCCGTCCCCGGCGCGGCGATCGTCACCTCGGAGATGTGGAGCTTCTTCCCCGTCTTCGCCATCATGTCCAGCCGGTCGCGGATGATCTTCGGCGAACCGACCCAGTTGACGTCCGTCGCGCCGCGCGACAGGCGCATGCTGTTGTTCGTGTTGAAAATGTGCATTTGGCAGCCGACGAGGTCGATCCGCGCGCCCTCGCGCTCGAGGTCGCGCACCTGCGCCAGGAAGTTCGTGTTGATATCATAGTCGTTGATCGCGAGCTTCGCGGTGGACGGTATCGCCTCCTTCGCGTCGAGCAGGGCGTGGAGCGGATAGTCGCCCGGCATCAGCCCGTAGGCGGAGAACCAGTAGCCCAGGCCCGTCCGCGACCGGCGGTAGCGCGCGAAGTCGCACGCGCTTTCGTTGACGACGTCCCAGCTGTCCACAACCTCGCCGTAGTTCGCGGCGACGTCCGCGACGCGCTTGCGGAAGAGCCGCCGCAGGTTCCGCGCGTAGACGGGAGCCTCCCGCTCCAGCGCGCGCTCGTCGAGCGTCGCGTAGCGTTCTCGCCACGCGCGCGCCTGTTTGCCCATGAAGCCCATGTTCCAGTTCTGACCGCACGGCTCCCAGCCGAGGGAGGTCGAACGGCGCGGAATGCCGAGCGCGTCGAAGCACCGCTTCTCCGGCTCGGGGCAATACCAGTCGTAGAGCCAGTAGGGCTTCGCGTTGCCCCAGATGAGGATGTGACCGTGGATCGCGACGTCCTTCGCCTTGAGGAAGTCAATGACCGGTCCGGGCGCGGGACGGCGCCAGAAGCGATCGGCCAGCGCCTCCTCGCGCGTGAGGGAGTTCCAGTATCGCGCCGTGTCGCGGTAGTCGCCGCCGAAGCGGAACGCCCCCGGCGTCGGCTCGTGGTCGATCCAATAGAACGACACGGTCGCCTGGTTGAAGAGTCCGCCCCGCCCGTAGCTTGCCTTGTAGGCCGCGTTGCACTTGTCCGAGCCGAGCTGGTCGAAGTTGAAGATGTGCGCACCGAAGCGGAAGGCGTGGTCAAGCTGCTCGACCTTCACGACCGTGCCGGGCGCAGCGGCGACGCTCACCGTCGCGTCGGCCTTGCGGTTTCGCTCGATGTCCGCGTCGATCCGCGCCTGTTCGGCGTCGTTCCAGATCTTCCAGTAGGCCTCCGACAACGCCGAACGCTCCACGCCGCAGGCGGCGGGCACGGCCAGCACCAGCGCCGCCAACGCGGCAAAACTCCGTGAATCCATCGCGAATCCTCCCTTTCAAGTCAGTTGTCCGTCAATTGCCCTTCAAGGCCGCACGCTGCGGCAAGGCGACACTATGATACCATCTCACGAACGACTTTACGCGCAAAAAGAAATCTGCTTTTTGCGCAATGCAGGCGCGGCGAACGATGACGGGATGTGCTATACTACGCGTATGAGGAACTCCCCGAAGCCCACGCCCCGAACCGTCGTCGTCGCCGTGCGCATGCACGAAGCCGTCGGCCGCATCCGGCTGGAGGGCATCTTGCGCTTCCTGCGGCGGAAACGCGACTGGAGGATCCGGCTGTTCGAGACGGAGGGGGACCTTTCGTCCGACTCGCTCACCGCCGCGTTCAGGGACGGTGTCGACGGGTTCATCGCCTTCCAGAAGCTCGCCCCCGACCTCTGGCGCAAGCTCGCGGAATCGGGCGTTCCCACGGTCTCGCTGGAGTCGAGCTATCCGCCCGACCTGCCGCCCGGACCATCGCTCCGGCTCGTGCGCATAGACGACGATGGCATCGGCCGTCTGGCGGCCCGGCACCTGACGTCGGTCGGGAACTTCCGGGCTTTCGTCTTCGTGCCGACGCCCGATGCAACCAGGTGGTCGGCGCGCCGCGAAGCCGGCTACCGCGCCGCGCTCGCCGCCGCCGGGCACGCCTGCGTCACCTGTCCGCCGGACCGCCTCTCGTTGGCGGGCGGCGAAGAGCCGTTGCAGGACTGGCTTCGGACGCTTCCCCGCCCGTTCGCGCTCTTCGCCGCGACCGACGTTCTCGCCGTGCGCGTGCTCACGGCCTGTCGCGCCGCGCGGATCGACGTGCCGCACCAGGCCGCCGTGCTCGGCACGGACGACGACGCGATAATCTGCGACAACGCCTCGCCGCGCCTGTCGAGCATCAGTTTCGTGACGGAACGGCATGGCGAGCTCGTCGCGCGCGCGCTCGAAAAGCTGATGGACGGGCAGACGCGCGGCCCGCGCATCCTGCCATGGACGTATCATATCGTCGTTCCCCGCGAATCGACCGCGCCTGTCGCGCCCGCCGCCCGGCTCATCTGCCGCGCACTCGCCCTGATTGACCGCCGCGCAACGACGGGCCTCGGCGTGGAGGCGCTCGCGCACGAACTCGGCGTCTCGCGCCGGCTGCTGGAGCTGCGGTTCCGCCAGTTCGAGGGCACGACCGTCGCGGCGGCGCTCGACGCGCGGCGGTTCGACGAGCTTTTCTGCCGGCTTGCGGATCCCGGCGAGCCGATTGCCCGCGTCGCCCGTGCCTGCGGCTTCCGCGACCTCACGAACCTGACGCGACGCTTCAAGGCCCATACGGGACTGACGATGCGCGCCTGGCGCAAGTCGGCCGTCGGACCCACGCATCCGCAAATCAAGCCGCGCTGACGCCAATCGTCCGCAGCACCGCCCCGGCAAAGGCCCCAATCCCGGCAACTTCGCGCATGACCCGCCTTGAAGCGCACAGCTCCCCGCGGCGTAGCGGAAATCCAGTCCTATCGGCCATGCAAAAGCCTTACTTCGTCAGGTAGCCGCCATTCCAGGCGCCGACGCACGGAACCGTCACGTACGTTTCGTCGCCTTCGCGCTCAAACGCCAGCCGAACCGCCGGACGGCACAGCTCGTGCCACTCGACCGCCTGCCAGTCCGTCGGCACCTGTCGCAGCCGGATCCGCACCGGACCCTGATCGCCAATGCGCAGGTTCAGGAGCGCCACGCTGCGCAATTGCCCGGACGGATCGACGTGAATCTGCATCAGGCCCTTGAATGGCGAGCAGACGACGGCCGGCAGTCCTCCGCCACGACGGTCCAGTTCCTCGCGCAGCTGCTGCACCGCTGCGGAGGTCATCAGGTTGAGGTCCGTCTTGACCTCGGCGCTCGTCAGCGTGCCGACGGAACGGCCCGGCCCCGCCAGGACGGGAATCGCCGCCCGCCGGATGCCGAGCTGCGGTCCGCCCGGCAACGTGAAACCGACCGCCGTGCAGCCCCTGACCGTTTGCGCGTAGCCATGCAGGACCGGCGCTGCCGCGGCCAGCGTCTGCCAGAACGTGCGCCCGTAAAGCCCGGGAGCTTCCTTCGCGCCATTCGAAACGAAGAAGCTCATCGCGTTCATCCCGAACGCCAGCGCCGCGAAACCTTCGGCCAGGACGCCCTGCGCGGAACGCGAGTAGTAGGTGCGCGGCCAGCTTTCGATCTCCGGCGTCCAGATCCGTACGTGCGCAGGATCGCCGATGCGTTGGCGGAACCAGCCGGCGGAAAGGCTCTTCAGCACCACGCCGTTCGGATCGTCGTCGTAGTACGCGCCGCCGCCCGGACGGAAGCCGACCGGACGGCCGCTGACCGCGTGGAGCACCTTCAGCACCTCCGTGACCTGGTCGACGCTGTCTTCCCCGCAGGCGTGCTGCAGCGCCAGCATCGTTTCGGGCGCCGACCGGTGAAACTCCCCGGCGATCGTCCGGGCGACCAGGCAGAGGCCGTCGACCGAGAACTTCCGCCAGCGCGCCGCGAGCGCATCGTCCGTCTCGACCGCCTTCGCCAGCGTCGCGCGCGTCCAGTTCGCGCCCGTCTCGGCGTTGAACGCCTCAAGGCAAGTCGCGCAGAAGCAGCCGATGCGACGGCCGTAGCTGTCGGACGGCTGATGGTGCGCGATGCGAAGGTCGTCGTCGATCCACAGGCTCGCAAAGCCGAGCGGCGCATAGATTCCCGATACCGCGCGCAGATAGGCATGAAACTCCGGCTGCCGGGGACAGTTGCAGTACTTCGTCTCGCGCCCCTGCCAGCCGGTCCACCCCGTCCACGTCTTCATCGCGAACATCTCGGCGGTGCCGAATTCGTCGCCATGCCCCAGCGTCGCCTGAAACTGCAGCGACGGCACGATGCCCTTCGCCCGCACGTCGGCCATCGCACCGGCGATGACCTTCGCGCGGGCACGATGCCAGTCGAGCGAAGGTGCGCCGCACCCCGTGGAGAACCAGATCTCGTCGCAACATCCGGGATGCTCGGCAACCGCCTGGAAGTTCTGCCGCCAGACCTCCGGCGAATCGGTGTCGTTCGCCCGAAGTCGCATCGTCAAAAGCGGCTCCGCCGCCGCCCCAGGCGCCGCCATCCCGACCAGCGCCAGCACCGCCGCCGCGCCGGCCCCGACGACGCGGCGACGCCCGAAGTCCGTGACGCCGAAGCAATCCTGCTCGTGTTTCTCGCCCATGGTGGCCATTATAGCATATCCGCAGGTTGCGTTTCTTGCCGCTTCCGCCGGATCTGGGGGCATGAACCTGCGGGCGGTGCGGACGATTGCAACGCCCGCGAGGGTCATGCTATCGCCAGCCGCTACGGCGTTGCCGGCCTGAATTCCAGCGTCTCGCCCGGGCGCATGTCAACCTCGATGGTAGGTTCGTTGCTGAAGCGCGTCCGTCCGCGTTGCACGTGCCGGTCGGCCGCGAACCGTCCGGCCCAGGGATCCACCAGCCGCAGCCTGCCGCCCTTCTCGCTCGCGACCAGGATCCGCGACACCCGCCCGCCGCGCCTTCTCGAAAGTCCTTGACCCGACGCCCGGAGCCTATCTGGCGACCATCCGCATCAACCGCGCCCGCGAGCTACTTGCGAAGACGGACATGACCATCGAAGCCATCGCCGCCGAATGCGGCTTCTATGATTCGAGTCATTTCGTGAAGACCTTCCGCAAACGGCGCCACGAGACGCCGACGGCGTTCCGTCGCTTTATTTCATCAGCGCCGAACAGGGCGCCCTAGACGGGAAAGCCACTTGGTGCGAATTCCGCATTGCATCGGCGGCCGACGGTCAGCCCGGGCGACAGGGTGTCTCCCCCGAAAAGGGTTAGGAGTCACCATCGTCGTCCTTGAACACCTCCGGGATGTGCTCGCGGAGGATTCGCAAGTTTTCGTCTGCCCGCGGTATGCCCTGGTCGCGTGCGGATTCAAGCCGCCACCTTATCCGTTGGGGAATCATGTTCAGTCCGTGACTGCGGTGCTGCCATTCCAGCACCGCAAGGTTGTTACAGGCCGCCGCATTGAACCCATAGGCATAGGTTCGCATGGCCGCCGCTTCTTTGCGGTTGGGAAACGAGCTAAAGGAAGCGACAACGACGCACCCCTCTTCACCCTTCACCATATGCATGTATTCACGCCGGTTCCATGCGCCATCACACCGCTGGATGACAAAGAATTCGCCTGTCTTGGCATCAAGTTCCCACGCAAACGTGTCATCCGGCATCTTTTCCTCGCCAAACAGCTTGCAGAATGCCGCTTCGTCCATTCGCTTGAACTTGCCGTCCAGCTGCTTGATCGCCCATTGCTCCATTTCATGGTTTGCCCAACGGAATGTCGGATTGGACGCAACGAGGCCATCGTCACTGGTCGGACCGGCCTCCTGCGCGAAATTCCCCTTGAGGCGAAACCACCCATTCGTGTCGCGCACCATTTTCGCCTCAAGCGATCGTTCAAATTTTTCCACCTCGAACGGCCAAAGTCTTTCG
>JBJEWA010000119.1:0-6696 GCA_051884805.1 Kiritimatiellia bacterium
ACCCACGACCGCTACTTCCTTTCGGACGTCACGGACTGGATTCTCGAGCTCGACCACGGCGTCTGCTATCCCTACAAGGGGAACTACGAGGAGTGGCTCAAGCAGAAGGAGGCGATGCTGGCGCGCGAGGCGAAGGTCGAGAAGTCGCGGCAGAAGCTGCTGGAGAACGAGCTGCGGTGGATTCAGACCAATCCCTCCGGGCGGCGCGCGAAGTCCAAGGCCCGCGTCGAGCGCTACGAGGAGCTGCAGCGGCAGGAGGTCAGCACGCGCGAAGACGACCTGGTCATCCGCATCCCGCCGGGACCGCGGCTCGGCGACCTGGTCGTCCGCGCCGAGCACGTCAAGATGGCCTTCGGCGACCAGGTGCTCTACGACGACCTCAGCTTCGACCTGCCGCGCGGCGGCATCGTCGGCGTCATCGGCGCGAACGGCGCCGGCAAGACGACGATTTTCCGGCTGATCACCGGTGAGCTCAAGCCGGCGGGGGGGAAGCTGGCGGTGGGCGAGACCGTCCGGCTCGCGTACGTCGACCAGACGCGCGGCGAGCTCAAGGCGGACGAGACCGTCTACGAGGCGATCACCGGCGGCGGCGAGTTCGTGAAGCTGGCGGGCGTCACGATGATGAACGGCCGCGCCTACTGCAGCCGCTTCAACTTCCGCGGCCCGGAGCAGCAGAAGAAGGTCGGCGTCCTTTCGGGCGGCGAGCGGAACCGCGTGCATCTGGCGAAGCTCCTGGCGAGCGGCGGCAATCTCCTGCTGCTGGACGAGCCGACGAACGACCTCGACGTCGCGACGCTGCGGTCGCTGGAGGAGGGGCTGCAGGAGTTCGGCGGGTGCGTGATGGTCGTGTCGCACGACCGCTGGTTCCTGGACCGCATTGCGACGCACATTCTCGCGTTCGAGGGCAAGGGCCGGACGACCTGGTTCGAGGGCGGCTACAGCGAATACCACGAGATGCTCGCGCGGCGGAAGTGACGGCGCGGGGCGACCTGCGATGCGGACGGGAGAATTTGCTATAATATGCCGCTTATGCGAGTGGTTTTCATGGGTTCGTCTTCGGCTTCGGCCGAGTGCCTTCGCGCGCTGATGCGCGAGGAGACGCTGGCGGTCGTCGGCGTCGTCACGCAGCCGGACCGTCCCGTGGGGCGCGGGAAGGTGCTGAAGCCGTGTCCGCTCGCCCGGTTTGCGGCGGAGCGCGGCATCACCGCGATCATCAAGCCCGAGCGCGTGAACGACGACGAGCCGATGGCGCGCATCCGCGCGTGGGCGCCCGACGTGATCGCCGTCGTCGCCTACGGGCAGATTCTCAAGCAGCCGCTGCTGGAACTTCCGCCCCACGGGTGCGTCAACTGCCATTTCTCGCTGCTGCCCAAGTACCGCGGCGCGGCTCCCGTCATCGCGGCGCTGGAGTCCGGCGACAGGAAGACGGGCGTCACCGTGATGCACATGGGCGTCGGGCTGGACGACGGGCCGATCATGCTGCAGAGCTACGAGCCGATCTATCCCGACACCACGGGCGGCGCGCTGATGGACGACCTGGCGGTCGCCGGCGGCGTGGCGCTGGCGAAGGCCCTGCGCCAGCTGGCGGCGGGCGAACTGCCGCCGGAAGTGCCGCAGGACGAGCAGTACGCGACCTATGCGAAGAAGCTGCGCAAGTCCGACGGGCGCATCGTCTGGGATTCGCCCGTGATCGAGATCGAGCGGCGGATCCGGGCCTACAATCCCTGGCCGGGGTGCTTCACCTTCATGCCCGAGCGCTTCCGCCGGAAGGGCAACGACGGCCGGCTCGTCGTCACCCGCGCGCGCATCGTCGGGACGATGGAGCCCGGCTGGGCCGAGGCGCCGCCGGGGCAAATCGTGAAGCTGGACCGGGCCGGCCCGATCGTGAAATGCCACGACACGGCCCTGCAGCTGCTGGAGGTCAAGCCCGAGGGCGGCGGGACGATGGACGGCGGCTCCTTCCTGCGCGGCCGCTCCCTGCGGCTGTCCGAGGGCTTCATGTGAGGGCCGCGGCACCGTGGATCGTCTGGCCTATCTGACGCGCCGTCTGCTGCTGGTCGTTCCGACCTTCCTCGGCATCACGCTCGTTTGCTTCGCGCTTACCCGCTTTCTGCCGGGCGGTCCCGTCGAGATGCGCCTGATGCGGCTGAAGGGGCTGGCCGCCCAGACCGGGCAGGTCGCGACGGTCGGCGGGCGCAACCAGGTGTCCGACGAGTACCGCCAACAGCTGGAGGCCCAGTTCGGCTTCGACAAGCCGCTGGTCCGCCAGTACTGGGACTGGCTGGTCGTCAACCGCATGGGCATGGCCCTGCCGAGCTACGACTATCCCGACCGGACGGCCTGGCAGCTCATCCGCTCGCGCATTCCCGTCTCGGTCTGGTTCGGGGTCGCGTCGTTTCTGCTGACCTACCTGATCTGCATTCCGCTCGGCATCGCGAAGGCCCTGCGCCACCGGCAGGCGTTCGACATGGTGTCGAGCGTCGTCGTCTTCGTCGCCTATGCGGTTCCGTCCTTCGCCCTGGCGATGGTCCTGAAGATGGCCTTCTGCGGCACGACCGAAGGGCTGTTCGACTGGTTCCCGCTCGGCGGGCTCGCCTCCGACTTCGCGGTCGAGCCGACGCCGCTGGCGCGGCTGCTCGATCGCGCCTGGCACATGGCGCTGCCGGTCCTGTGCTACGTGGCCGGCTCGTTCGCGATGCTGACGCTGCTGATGAAGAACTCGCTGCTCGACCAGATCGCATCCGACTACGTGCGCACGGTCATCGCCAAGGGCGCGACGCGGCGCCGGGCGATCTGGGGCCATGCCTTCCGCAACGCGCTGATTCCGGTCGCGACCGGCTTCGGCTCGATGCTGGGGCTGCTCTTCGCCGGCTCCATCATCGTCGAGACGGTCTTCGAGATCCCCGGCATGGGCCGGCTCGGCTGGGACGCGCTGGTCGGGCGCGACTACGCCGTCTTCCTCGCGCTGCTTTCGCTGACGGCGAGCTTTCAGCTGGTCGGCAACCTGGTTTCCGACGTCGCCTACATGCTGATCGATCCGCGCATCGACTTCACGGGAAGATGACATGAGGCTCTCACCCCTGACAGTCAGGCGCTTCAAGGCGTTCCGCCGGAATCGGCGGGCCTGGTGGTCGCTGCTGGCGCTGGGCGCGGTCTTCGGCTTCTGCCTCTGCGCCGACTGGGTGTGCCCGTGCGACCCGAAGGCCGTCGTCGATCCGGCGACGCTCGAGCGGTACCGGCAGCCGGTCGTCGAGCGGACGTACGCGGTGAGGACCGCGCGCTTCAGCGTCTCCGGAACCGGCGAGATCTTCGACTACGAGGGGCCGGAGGGCGTCGTCGGGCCGGCGGACGGCGGGGAATGCGGCCTCGGGCGGCTGCTGGACCGCCTGGCGGACGAGTACCGGATCACGCGCGTGCGGCGCCAGGGCTACGAGCGGGTCTTTCTCGAACCGAAGGCGCCGCCGGCGGTGACGGAGCGGATCCTGCCGCCGGCCGCCGTCGGCTTTCCGTTCCGCCCGGTGCCGGGCCATCCCTTCGGCATCGACGCGGGCGGGCGCGACGTCTACGCGCGGGTGGTGCACGGCATGCGCATCGCGCTCGTCTTCGGCATCGTGCTGGCGCTGCTCGGAATGTGCTTCGGCGTCGCGATCGGCGCCGTCGAGGGCTATTTCGGCGGCAAGACCGACATCGTCTGCCAGCGCCTCACCGAAATCTGGAGCGCGATGCCGTTTCTCTACGTGATGATCTTCATCGGCTCGACGGTCGGCCGGTCCTTCACCGTCCTGCTGGTCTGCTATGCGGTCTTCAACTGGATCTCCGTCTCCGCCTACATGCGCGCGGAGTTCCTCCGCCTGCGCTCGCGGACCTTCGTCGAGGCGGCGAAGGTTCAGGGCGCCTCGGTCGCCCGGATCGTCTTCGTGCATATGCTGCCGAACGCGCTGACGCCGCTCGTCACGCTCTTCCCGTTCCTGCTGATGGGGGCGATCGGCTCGCTGGCGGCGCTGGACTTCCTGGGCTTCGGGCTGCCGCCGATGACGCCGAGCTGCGGCGAGCTGCTGCAGGAGGCGCAGCAGTTCCGGGGCGCCTGGTGGCTGATCCTGTTTCCGGCGCTGGCGCTCTTCCTGGTGATGCTGCTGACGGTGCTCGTCGGCGAGGGCCTGCGCGACGCCTTCGATCCGCGGCAGAAGTCGGTGCTGGAGTAAGCCGCAGGGGAAGGAGAACCGATGGCCGCCGAACTGACACCGATGATGAGGCAGCACCTCGCAATCAAGCGCGAGGTGCCGCCGGGGGCGATCGTGATGTTCCGCCTCGGGGACTTCTACGAGATGTTCGGCGAGGACGCGATCGTCGCCGCGCCGATCCTCGGGGCGACGCTGACGCACCGCGGCGACCAGCCGATGTGCGGCGTGCCGTACCATGCGCTCAACGCCTACCTGGCGAAGCTGATCCGCGCCGGCAAGACGGCGGCGCTCTGCGACCAGGTGGAGGATCCGAAGCTCGCGAAGGGCCTGGTCCGCCGCGAGGTGACGCGCATCGTGACCCCCGGCACCGTGACCGAGGACGGCCTGCTCGACGAGACGGCGAACAACTACGTCGCCGCCGTGTCCGGGCTCGGCCTGGCGCTGCTCGACCTGTCGACCGGCGAGTTCTGCGTCGAGCAGTTCGCGTCCCGCGAGAAGCTGGACGAGGCGCTGGAGCGGTACTGCCCGGCCGAGCTGCTCGCGCCGACGGAGGAGAACCGCTGGACCTTTTCGCCCGACGCCGCGTACGACTGCCTGACGCGGCACTTCAAGGTGATGACCCTGGACGGCTTCGGCCTGAACGGCAAGGGCGACCTCGTCTCCGCCGCCGGCGCGCTGCTCCACTACGTCGGCACCACGCTGCACCATTCGCTCGGGCACGTCCGGAAGGTGCGGCTGCGCGAGTCCGGCGACGGGCTGGTCCTGGACGCCGGCACCATCCGCCACCTGCAGCTCCTGCCCGGCGGCGAGGTGACGAAAGAGGCCTCGCTGCTGGGCGTCCTGGACGTCACCCGGACGCCGATGGGCGCGCGCACGATGCGCGGCTGGATCGCCCGTCCGCTTGCCCGCCCGGCGGCAGTCAACGCCCGGCTCGACGCCGTGGAGACGTTCGTCCGCGACCGTGCCGCGCTGTCGGCGCTCCGCCACCTGCTCTCCGGCGTGCGCGACCTCGAACGCCTGATCGCCAAGGTCGATTCCGGTCGCGCCAGCCCGCGCGACCTGAAGGGCCTGGCGTCCTCGCTCCGGCCGCTCCCGGAGATTCGGGGGGAGCTGGCCGCGCCGGGCGCGCCGTGCCTCGCCGCTCTCGTCGCCCGTCTCTCGCCCCAGCCCGGCATCGTCGACCTGATCGACCGCGCAATCGCGGAGGATCCGCCGGTCCTGCTCGCCGACGGCGGGTTCATCGCCCCGGGCTACGCCGCCGAACTTGACGACCTGCGGCAGATCGCGACGGAAGGGCACCGGTGGCTGGCGGAGTTCCAGGCGCGCGAACAGCAGCGCACGGGCATCGCCAAGCTCAAGGTGAAGCACGTCTCCACGTTCGGCTTCGTCATCGAGATCCCGAAGGGGTCGGTGGCGCTGGCGCCGGCGGACTACGAGCGGCGCCAGACCCTGACGACGGGCGAGCGCTACGTCACGCCGGAGCTGAAGGACTACGAGCGCAAGGTGCTCGGAGCGCAGGAGAAGGCGATCGCCCTCGAACAGCGGCTCTACCGGGACGTCCTCGCCGCGATCGCCGCGAAGACCGTCGAGATCCAGGAGACGTCCTCGGCCCTGGGCGAGCTGGACGCGACGCTGTCCCTCGCCGACCGGGCGCTGGCGGCCGGGTACGTGCGGCCGACCGTCGACGCGGGCGACGTCCTCGAAATCGTCGACGGACGGCATCCGATCGTCGAGCAGCTGCCCGACGCCGAGCCGTTCGTGCCGAATTCGGCGTTCCTCAACACGACGACGGACCAGATCATGCTCATCACCGGCCCCAACATGGCCGGCAAGTCGACGTACATCCGCCAGGTGGCGACGATTGCCGTGATGGCGCAGCTGGGCTCCTTCGTGCCGGCGGCCTCGATGCGCCTCGGCGTCCTCGACCGCGTCTTCACGCGCATCGGCGCGGGCGACGACCTGGCGCGCGGGCGCTCCACCTTCCTGGTCGAGATGCAGGAGACGGCGAACATCCTCAACAACGCGACGCCGAAGTCCCTGATCGTCCTCGACGAGATCGGCCGCGGCACCTCCACCTTCGACGGCATCTCGATCGCCTGGTCGGTCGCCGAGTATCTCCACGGCAAGCCGCAGGCGAAGGCGAAGACGCTGTTCGCCACCCACTATCACGAGCTGACGGACCTGGCGGACACCTTCCCCGGAGTCAAGAACTACACGGTCAAGGTGAAGGAGGAGGGCGGGCGCATAGTCTTCCTGCGCCGCATCGCGCCCGGCGTCGCCGAGAAGAGCTTCGGCATCCACGTCGGGGCGATGGCGGGCCTGCCGGCGGAAGTCGTCGCGCGGGCCGCGCAGATCCTCCAGAACCTCGAGGCGAACGACCTCGACGTCAACGCCCGGAAGGCGGTGCGCAAGCCGCGCCGGCGGCTCTCGGAGCTGCCCGGCCAGATGACCTTCTTCTGAAATGTCGATTGAAGAAGTAAGTGGGCAGTGGCGGCGGTAGGTCGGTGAAGGCCGC
>JBJEWA010000120.1:0-6693 GCA_051884805.1 Kiritimatiellia bacterium
CGCCGCCCTGAAGTTCCTGAACGGCGTGCAGAAGCGGCGGGCGGTGGTCTTCCTGGTTTCCGACTTCCTCCAGCCTCCGCAGGACTACGAGCGCCTGCTGCGGGCGACGGCGCGGCATCACGACATGGTGTGCGTGCCGGTGAGCGATCCGGCCGAACGCGAACTGCCGGACGTCGGGCTCGTGGAGCTGGAGGATCCCGAGACGGGCGAGCTGGTGCTGGCCGACACGTCGAGCGCGGCGGTGCGCCGGCGCTTTGCCGAGACGGCGGCCGCGGCGGCCGGGGAACTGCGGCGGCTTTTCCTCAGGAGCGGCATCGACACGCTGGAAATCGACACGGCGAAACCCTATGTCGACGGGGTGCGGGCGCTGTTCAGGCGCCGGGCGAGGAAGAGGTGAGGCGATGGCGTTCCTGTTGCTGGCGGCGGTGCTGTTGGAGACGGTGCAGGGCGGAATCGGCCTGAAGGTCGAGTCCGAGACGCGGGTCGTCGATCCGGCGCGAAGCGTGTTCCTGCGGGTGGAGCTGCGGACGCCGCCCGACCGGACGGCGACGATGCCGGACCTGCGCGACCGCACGGTCGGCTTCTCCCTGGCCGAGGACTTCGCCGAGGAACCGCAGCAGGACCGGGACGGGACGACCGTCCAGGTCGCGAACTGGCGGCTCGTGCCGGAACCGTGCGCGGACGTCTACAAGCTCAGGCCGTTCGTCGTCAAGGCGTCGCCGAAGATCTACCGGGCGCAGTCGGACGAGGGGAAGTTCTCCTTCGTCGGCGGGCCGATCTATTTCGAGCATCCGCCGGCGCGCGAGCCGGTGACGGGCGGCATCGAGACGGATCCCCAGAAGGACCTGCCGCCGTTCTCCTGGAAGCTCGTCGGCTGGCTCGCGGCGGCGCTGGCGGCGGCCGCGCTGCTGGCGTTCGGCGTCTGGCGGCTGGCGAAGTACGTGGTGCGCCGCGTCAGGGAACACCGCATGAGCCCGATTGAACGCGCCTGGGTCGAACTCGACCGCCTGCTGCGCAAGGGCCTGCCCGGCCGGGGCCGCTACAAGGACTTCTATGTCGAGCTGACGATGGTCGTGCGCCGCTACGTGCAGCGCAAGTACGGCGTCAAGGCGCCGCATCTCACCACGGAGGAGTTCCTGCGGAATGCGCGGATTGCCGAGCTGGCGAAAGGCCGGGTCGAGGACCTGCGCAAGTTCCTGGAGGCGGCGGACATGGTGAAGTTCGCCGGCGTCGAGGCGACGCCGGAGATGGCCGACGAGGCGACCGATTCGGCGCGCGGCTACCTGAAGAGCGACGATGCGGAGGTGGTGAAATGAGCTTCGCGAATCCGCTGATGCTGCTGCTGTTCGTGCCGCTTGCCTTCGCGGCCTGGCGGCTGCTGCGTCGCGGTCGGCGTTCGGGCATTCGCTTTTCCGCCGTGAGCAGGCTGCCGGCGAAGGCGGCCGGCTGGCGGGCGCAGCTTGCCGCGCTGACGCCGTATGCGCTGCTGGCGGGCCTCGCCCTGCTGACGGTTGCCGCGGCGCGTCCGCGCACCTCCCTCGCGCGCGAAAAGAAGTCCGTCGACGCCATCGCCATCGCCATGACGGTGGACGTGTCGGGGTCAATGGACGCGCTGGACCTGACGCCGAAGGGCGAGCGGTTCTCGCGCGAGACGACGCGCCTGGCGGTGGTCAAGAAGCTCTTCGCCCGGTTCGTGGAGCAGCGGCCGGACGACCTGATCGGGCTGGTGACCTTCGGCGGCTATGCGGCGACGCGCTCTCCGCTGACCGCCGACCACGAGGCGCTGCTCAGCGTGCTCAAGGGCGTGGAAATCCCGTCCATCGCCGTGGATGCGCAGGGACAGGCCATCGCGCGCGACGAGCAGATGACGGCCGTCGGCGACGGCCTGGCGACGGCGCTGGCGCGGCTCAAGGACGCGAAGCCGAAGACGAAGATCGTGATTCTCCTGTCCGACGGCGTCAGCAACACCGGCGCAGTGGAGCCGGACGAGGCCGCCGCCGCCGCGGCGAAGATGGGGGTCAAGGTCTATGCGATCGGGGTCGGCACGCGCTCGCGCCGGACGCCGATCTTCGGGCGCGACTTCTTCGGGCGCACGACGATCCAGTATGCGGACATGACCTTCGACGAAAAGCAGCTTAGGTCGATCGCCAGGACGACGGGGGGAACCTATTTCCCGGTCAACGACCGGGATTCGCTGGAGGAGGCCCTGAAGGAAATCGACCAGCTGGAGACCACGAAGCTGGATGCGGACGTCTACAACCGCTGGCGGGAGAACTTCGTCTGGTTCCTGGTCCCCGGTGTCCTGTGCGTGCTCGCCGCCGTGACGCTGTCGATGGCAGCCGCCCGCCGCGTGGCCTGAACCCAATTGTCCTCGACATGAGAAAGGATGCTGCAGTGATGGAGAGAGAAAAAGACAACGAGCGTGCGGCGAACGGGCTGCGGGCGATCTTTGTGGCGGCGTTGTGCGCCCTGGCGGCGCAGGCCGAGCCGGTCAAGGTCATCTTCGATACGGACATGATCACGGACTTCGACGACGTCGGGGCCTTGGCCTGTCTGCACGCGCTGGCGGACGCGGGGGAGTGCGAGATCCTGGCGACGGTGAGCAACACGCGCGGCAATGCTTCGGTCGGCGCCATCCAGGTCGTCAACGGCTACTACGGCCGCGCGGACCTGCCCGTTGGCGCACCGAAGGGCATGGGCATTCTCGGCGCATATCCGGGGGCGAAGGAGAAGGTCGATCCGAATGCGCCGCTCGGCGAGAAGCAGACCTTCGGCGACGGCGGGCACTACAAATACCGCAAGCTCATCCGCGACTATCCCCAGGCGGTGACGTACCCCGACGCCGACGCGGCGCCGGACGCGAACCAGGTCTACCGCCGTGCGCTGGCGTCCGCGCCGGACAAGTCGGTCGTCGTCTGTTCGGTCGGCTTCCTCACCAACCTGCGGCGGCTCATAGAGACGGCGCCGGACGACATTTCGCCCTTGGACGGCAAGGCGCTCGTGGCCAAGAAGGTGGACCGGCTGGTGGCGATGGCCTGCAACTATCCGGACGGGGCGGAGTACAACTCGAAGATGGACGCCGCGTCTTCGCGCATCGTCCTGTCGGAATGGCCGACGTTGATCGTCTTCTCCGACTTCCAGTACGGCTACGACGTCTACGCCGGGCGGGCCGTCGCGGAAATGCCCGGCCCGCGCAACCCGGTGCGGGACGTGTTTGCGGAGAACATTCCGTCGCGTGACGCCGTCGCGGCCGATCCGGCGGGGTGGCGGCGGCGCCACTACGGTCCGGGCGGACGCTGTGCGTGGGACGAGACCGCCGTCCTCGCGGCCGTGCGCGGCACGGACCGGTATTTCAACGTCCATCGCGGCACGTATCGGATGGTCGGCGACAAGGGCGAGAACGAGTGGATTCCCGACGAGGCGAACGGCAAGCACCTGCGCCTGACCGAGAAGCTCAATAAGGCGGAGGTCGGGCGGATCATCGACGAACTGATGTGCCGCCCGCCGCGGGGGCAGTAATGCGCAATGCCCTTGCGTGAGTTGAAAAAGGAGTCGCGGGCGATGCGGGGCGGAAAACCGCAGGTCGTTCGCCCCGCGGCCCGGGTCCGTTGATTTTGCCCCCCGCACTGTGGTATAATCCGCTCCAATCATTTCAAAACGTCCCGAAGGGGACAAACAAGGAGTAAACAAGATGGCCAAGACGCCAAAGTTCGCAAACGCCAAGGTGTTCGCCTGGGTTGACAAGTGGAACAAGATCTGCACGCCCGACAAGATCGTGGTCGTGAAGGGCACGAAGAAGGAGCATCTCGACATCTGCGAGATGATGGTCAAGAACGGCCAGTTCATCAAGCTCAACCAGAAGAAGCGTCCCGAGTGCTATCTCGCCCGTTCCCATGCGTCCGACGTCGCGCGCGTCGAGGGCCGCACGTTCATCTGCTCCAAGCGCGAGATTGACGCGGGCCCGACGAATCACTGGATGGACCCCGAGGTCATGAAGAAGCTCATGACCAAGTCCTACAAGGGCTGCATGAAGGGCCGCACGATGTACGTGATTCCGTTTGCGATGGGTCCGATCGGCAACCCGATCACCCAGTACGGCATCGAGATCACCGACTCGCCCTACGTGGTCGTCAACATGAACATCATGACCCGCACGGGCGACGCGGTGCTCAAGCACCTCGGCGCGGACGGCGCGTTCATCCCCTGCATCCACTCCGTCGGCGCCCCGCTCAAGAAGGGCCAGAAGGATGTGGCGTGGCCGTGCGCGAAGAACATCGAGGACAAGTTCATCACGCAGTTCCCGGAAGACCGCGAGATCTGGTCGTTCGGTTCGGGCTACGGCGGGAACGCGCTCCTCGGCAAGAAGTGCTTCGCGCTGCGCATCGCCTCGAAGCTGGCGAAGGACGAGGGCTGGATGGCCGAGCACATGCTCATCCTCACGCTGACCTCGCCGGAGAAGAAGCAGTATCACGTCACGGCGGCGTTCCCGTCCGCCTGCGGCAAGACCAACCTCGCGATGATGCTGCCGAAGCTCCCGGGCTGGAAGCTCCAGACGATCGGCGACGACATCGCGTGGCTCAAGCCGGGCGCCGACGGCCGCCTCTACGCCATCAACCCCGAGAATGGCTTCTTCGGCGTCGCGCCGGGTACGTCGATGGATTCGAACCCGAACGCGCTCAAGAGCTGCAAGAAGGGCACGATCTTCACCAACGTCGTCCTGACGCCCGACGGCGACATCTGGTGGGAGGACATGGGCATCAAGGCCCCGAAGGAAGGCGTCGACTGGAAGGGCAACCCCTGCTACGTCTGCGCCGACGACCCGTATCGCATGGGTCCGAAGCCGGGCATGACCAAGAAGGAGATCAAGGAGCTCGGCTACGTCGCGGCGCATAAGAACAGCCGCTTCACGGCGCCCGCCGAGAACTGCCCGGTGCTCGACAAGCAGGGCTTCGCCGGGATGTACAACAAGAAGCCGACCGGCGTGCCGATCGACGCCATCCTCTTCGGCGGCCGCCGTCCTTCGACGATTCCGCTGGTGAACGAGGCCAAGGACTGGACCCACGGCGTGTTCATGGGTTCCGCCGCCGGTTCCGAAGTCACCGCCGCCGTCATCTCCGACCAGATCGGCCAGGTCCGCCGCGATCCGATGGCGATGCTGCCGTTCTTCGGCTACAACGTCGCGGACTACTTCCAGCACTGGCTGGAGATGGAGCGCACCTCCGCCGACGCGACCAAGCTGCCGAAGATCTACTTCGTCAACTGGTTCCGCAAGGGTGACGACGGCCGCTTCATGTGGCCGGGCTTCGGCGACAACAGCCGCGTCCTCAAGTGGATCTGCCAGCGCATCGAGGGCAGCGTGAAGGCCAACGAGACGGCGATCGGCAACATCCCGTTCGCCAAGGACATCGATCTCGCCAACAACGACGTCAAGGCGAAGTTCCACGTCGTCCCGGAGGACCTCGCGGAGATCCTGAAGGTCGACGTCGACGGCTGGAAGCAGGAGATCGAGACGATCGGCAAGTCCTACGACGAGTACGACGCCAAGGCCTCGAAGGACACGACCGTCAAGTCCACGACGGCGAAGCGCGTCCCGAAGGCCCTTCGCCAGGTGCTTGCGGACGTTTCCGCCGCGCTTGCGCAGTAATCGGTCCGGCCAGTTCCGGACGAAAGGGCAGCCGCGGCGGAAAACGCCGCGGCTGTCGCTTTTCCCGGACGCAGACGGCCGGAGTTGTGGTATCATATGCGGCGATGGAATCGCGTTTCCTGATGACGGGCGTAGTCGCCAGCGTTGCGCTGCACGCGACGCTGCTTGCGCTGTTGTCCGCCGGTCCCTGCCGGGCCGTCCGAAAGGCGGTGGCGGATGACGGACCGGAAGTCGCGGCGCCGGCGACGAACGACCTGGCCGCCGCGTCTGCGGCGGATGCCGGATCCGTCCGCCGGGAGGGGAAGCCGGTCGCCGGACCGGCGCCCGAGCCTATCGCCAGCCCGGGCGATGCGCCTGGCGTCGCGCCGCCGGGCGGGCAGCCCGCGCAGGCTGCCGCCGAGCCGGCCGTCGCTCCCGAGCCGAAGGCGGAAAAGACGGAATGGACGACCTACGTCGTGAAACGGGGCGACACGCTGACGGGGCTGGTGCGCGACACCGGCTGCACGATCGAACAGGTCGCGCGGAAAAACGGGAAGTCCGTCAAGGCCCTTGCGCAGCTGAAGGTTGGCCAGCGCATCAAACTGCCGCGCAAGCAACGCTGATTCCGTTCGCGCGCCATGCTGTGAACGGGAAACGGCGCCCTGCCGCAGGTTTCCTCAACCGCGAAATGAGAATTCTCGGCGGAAATCTTATCTCGTGTGGGGTCTGTCCCCACGATTCCTCAATCCCATCCCCATTAGTACCCGGCGTGTCCTCTCGACTCCCCACAATTCTTTGCGTCCTTTGCGTTCTTTGCGGCTAAGGGTTTGGGTGGGGTCTGTCCCCACGATTCCTCAATCCCATCCCCATTAGTACCCGGCGTGTCCTCACGCCGTGGCGCTGCCCATACCATCCCCAGCCCCACTACCCGGCAACCGTTACCACGCCACGCAGCGAGGGCGCTGCGGGTACTCTGCTGCCGACCCTATCCCCATTAGTACCCGGCGTGCCCCCACGACTCCCCACAATTCTTTGCGTCCTTTGCGTTCTTTGCGGCTAAGGGTTTGGGT
>JBJEWA010000121.1:0-29272 GCA_051884805.1 Kiritimatiellia bacterium
CATCCCCGGATCTTCGTAACCGGACAGGCCGACTTCGCGGCGGTGAACGCGCGCGCGGAGGCCGTGCCGGAGATCGGCTACATGCGCAAGATTCTCCTGGACGAGGCGGAGGCGTGGCTGGAGAAGCCGCCGCGGCGCGGCATGGCCGGCAAGCGCATGACGGGTCAGCGCGAGTTCGCCGAGTCGGTTTCGACGCTCGCGGCGGCCTATCGGCTGACGGGCGGGCGACGCTATGCGGAGAAATGCCGCGACTACCTGCTGGCCGTCTGCGACTGGCCGGACTGGAACCCTTCGCATTACCTCGACGTCGCCGACATGCTGCTCGGTCTCGGCTGGGGCTACGACTGGGTGCATGAGCTCCTGACGGACGCGGAGCGCGCGAAGATTCGCCAGGCGATCGTCGGGAAGGGCTTTGACACGCGCAACGCGCACGGCTGGTGGAAGAAGGCCGCCAACAACTGGCCCCAGGTATGCTGGGGCGGCATCGGCGTCGCTGCGGTGGCAATCGCCGACGCGGAGCCGGATTGCGCACGGGAGATGATCGAGGAGGCGCTTCGCTCGCTGCCTCCCAGCCTCGGGGTCTATGCGCCGAAGGGCGCCTATCCGGAGGGGGCCGGCTACTGGGGGTACGGGACGGGGCGCTTCGTCCTGATGCTGGCGGCGTTTGAAAGCGCGTTCGGAACGAACTTCGGACTCTTCGACCAGCCGGGCTTCAGGGAGACCGCATCGTTCATCGACGCGATGACCTGCCCGACGGGGCGCTTCTGGAACTTCTCGGACAGCTCGGACCGGCGCAACGAGTGCGTGTGCGACGGGTGGCTTGCGCGGAAGACGGGGAACCGCGGCATCCTGGCGTACGACAACCGGGCCTTCCGCGAGCAGTACGCACGGCGGAACGACCCCAAGTTCAAGCCGAAGCCCGGCGAGTTTCTGGCCTTCCGCCTCCTTTGGGCCGACTTCACGGAGACGGCGGACGTGGACGTTCCGCTGGACTATGCCTCCGAAGGCGGCAATCCAGTCGTCGTGATGCGCTCGTCGCTGGCGCCGGACGCCGCCTACTTGGGCTTGAAGGGCGGCCGGAGCGGCTACAACCACGGACACATGGATCAGGGCTCCGTGCTTTGGGAGTCGGACGGCTTTCGCTGGGCCTACGACATCGGCCCCCAGAACTACACGACGCTCGAACAGCAGGGAATTGACCTGTGGAACTGCGGTCAGGAGGGCGGACGCTGGACGATTTTCTGCATGAACAACCTGAGCCACAATCTGGTGACCGTGGACGACCGCCGTTTCGCCGTGACCGGTTTCTGCAACTTCGTCTCGACGTCGTTCAAGGCGGACGTCGCCTCCGCGACGCTCGACCTCTCGCCGGCCGTGAGCCCCTACGCGACGCGCGGCGCCCGGCGCTGCACGCTCGACCGGAGGACGCGCATCGGCACGGTCGAAGACGGTCTCGAAGGCCTGATGCCCGGCGCCAAGGTCCGGTGGGCGATGGTCACGTCCGCGACGTATGCGACGATTCGGGGGCGGGACGTGATTCTCCGCACGAAGGGCGGACAGCGGCTCGTCCTGCGCTGCGAGAGTCCGGCGGAGGTGGCGTGGGAAACGCGCGACATGAACTTCCAGCCGCAGCCGTGGGACTATCGCCGCGACGGGTCGACGCTCGTCTCGTTTACGCAGGTCGCGCCGGCAAGCGGCAGGTTCAGGAGTCGCGTCCGCTTCATCCCTGATTCGACCGGCGGCATCCTGGCGGGCGAAGACGTCCGGCTCGGCGTCATCGTCGGACGCGAACCGGGCGACGTCGGCGCGCTTTTGCACGCGCCGAGGTATGGACTGCTGGCGCCCGAGGGAATCGCCGCCGCCCGGGAGCGGGGATTAGGCGCCATCGCCTATTCGGGGCAGGCGATCGGCAACCTGACGTCTGCGACCGTCGACTTCATCCACCGCTCCGGGCTCAGGGTCTACCTGAAGGGGGGGCGCACCGACGTGCTGGTGCGCGCCGCCGCGCTGTCCGGCGCGGACGCGATCTTCGTGCGCGCGACCAACGAACTGGCAAAGGTCGCATACGAACTCGGCGCCCGTTCGGTGCGGATAGAGGAACTTTCGGCGATGCCGACATTATCAACAGGCAATACGGAGGTGAAGCGATGAAGTCGCAAGTCATGATGGTGACGTCGATGCTGGCATTCTCGCTCCTTGGCGCGGACTACGTGCTGAGTCGAAGTGACGACCAGGACAATCTGGCCCAGAACTCCTTCGAGACCGCGGGGAACTGGGTGCTGGCCTCGGATTCGTCGGTCGCGGCCGAGTCGGGTCCGTCGGCGGGGAACACCTACACGGTCCCGCCCGGGCTGGAACTCCGCACGGCGTCCGACGGGTCCGCCACGCGGCGCTTCGGCGGCGACCGGCTGACCGTCGAAGGCCGGTTGACCGTCCACTTCCCGACGGGAACGGAGATCACCATCGACGACCTCGTGGTCCGGAACGGCGTTGTGGCCGGACGGAGCGCCGGCGTGACCCATACGCTCTGCGGTGCGCTGACGGTGCCGGAGGACGCGTCCTGCGAACTGATACACTGGGACAACAACGGCTATGTCTGCACCTGGAACGTCAATTCGGACGTCACTGGCGCGGGCCTGCTCCGCCTGACGGGGCGCGCGCCGTCGGGGAGCAAGCGTAACTTCAATTTCGGCGGCGACAATTCGGGCTTTCGCGGCAAGCTCGATTTCTTCGGCGCGAGCAACATCGGCTTCCAGTCCGGGACGGCGATGTTCTCGGCGCCGGAAGCGGCGACGGCGGACTGGATGACGCTCAACGGCTGCGCGCTCTACTACGCGTGCGATCACCGGATCGGCGCGAACGGCGGCGTCTGCGTCGACGACCAGACGGACGAAAACCGCATCAACCAGCCCGGTGCGCGCATCGAGGTCGCGGCGGAAAGATCCGTCGTCTTCGAAGGGCCGCTGTCCGGCGCCGGCACGCTGACGAAGAACGGCAAGGGGAAACTCGCGTTTCTCGGCGGGAACGTCGGCTTCACCGGCGAAATCGTCGTGAACGAAGGCACGGTCGAACTCGGGGCCGGCGGCGAGTACGACGCCTACGTGCTGCGTCCGGACGTCACGCATGTCTTCGGTCAGGCGCATCCGACGGTCGCCGGGACGCTGGTCGCGGCGGGCGGGTTGCTCGTCGTCGACATGATGGACTATGACCCGGAGCAGGGCGCACCCATCACGATCGGTGCGCTTGCCGGCGACTGCGGGGTGATTCGCTTCGACTGCACGAACTACGAGGAGCTGCAGGTCGGGACGGCCTATGCGCTCCTGACGGGCCCGAGTACCGTCGTGCTGACGGCCTTTGCCGACCGGCGGTTCGAGTCCGGTGATTTGCTCGGCTTCCGGCTGAGCGCGACCGATTCCGGCGATGGCCGGGCGACGGTCTGGATGACGCCGCAGGAGCGCCTGCCCGAATGGATCATGAGCGCGACGGACTCGGACAACGCCAGCAATTCCTTTACGACCAAGGGCAACTGGGTGCTCAAGTCCGATCCGACGGTCGCCGCCACCGAGGCTCCGCAGAGCGGCAACGTGTACTTCGTCCCGTCGGGGATGAACATCCGAACGCCCGATTCGGACGGGGCCGACCACGCGTTCGGCGGCGACACGCTGGTGCTGAGGGGCTGCATCTTCAGCAAGATTTCGGACAACAAGACGCTGACGATCGCCGACCTGATCGTCGAGGGCGGTTCGATCGCGCATCACATGATGGGGCGTAACGCGTCCATCGCGGGCGGCACGGTGACCGTGCCGTGCGGATACGACTGGACGATCATGTGCTGGGAAGGGGCGAACGGCAACCGCAACACCTGGTCGATCCTCTCCGACGTGCAGGGCAGCGGCACGATTCGCGTTCTCGGCCGGATCTGCACGACCTACCGCAACATCAACTTCTACGGGGACAACTCGGGCTTCTTCGGCAAGTTTGACCTCTTCGGCCATTCCTCGGTCTACTTCAGGAACGCTGCGGCGATGCCGACGGCGCCGGTCGTGCCGACGGCGGACTGGATGCGCGTGAGCGGATGCGACGTCATCTTCGAGGCGGACTCCGCGTTTGGCGCGAACGGCGGTCTCTACATTGCCGGCGAGTCCGACGCCAGCCGCATCGTCGCGGGCGAGGAGGGCGGGCGCATCGAGGTTGCGCAAGGCAAGACCGTGACCTTCAACGGCCCGCTCGCGGGCGACGGCACGCTCACGAAGCGGGGGGCGGGCACGCTGGTCCTGGCGGGCGGCAGATCGGGCTTCTCCGGCGAGATCGTGGTGGAGGACGGCAGGGTCGAGTTCGCGGCGGGGAGCGGCGTCCTGGAGACGTTGCGCCTCGCGCGGGGCGAGACGATGAAGCTCTCGGCGGCGAATTCCCTCCTCGTCACCAACCTGGTTTTCGCGGGCGGCGCCATGGCCTTCGACCTGACGGACTTCGCCGAGTCGAATCCGGTCATGCTGGCGGCGCGGGAGATCGAGCTGTCGGCCGGCGGCGTCGAAATCGCCTGCTCGGGGCTGGAGGCGCTGACGGCCGGGCGTCCCCATCTGGTGATGCAGGGTCCTGCGGAGGTGCTGGCGGATGCGGTGCGGACAGGTCTCATCTTCCCGTCCGAGCCGCATCTTTATTCGCTTGCCGTCGTCGCGGCAGACGACGGATCGTCGCTGCTCGCCGTCGTGCCGGAGGACGGTTCGCGGCTGCTTCGCGTCTTCGAGAAGATGAGCAGCGGCGACTTCAAGACGGCAGCCGTCTGGGGAAGCTCCCAGGAAGAGCTGCAAGCCATGCAAAGCGGCTACCGGTATCTCGACGAAGGGCTGTCGCTTCGGATCGAGAACGACACTCCGGCAGCCGGAGACTGCCTCTATCTTTACGGCGTCTCACTGGTCTTCAAGAAGCAAAACACGCCGATTGACTTCAACCGGGCCTTTCTGCGGGGGCTGGTCAACGTCGGCTTCTCCTCCGGCGGGCGGGTCGAACTGGCGGGAGACTTCATGCTCCTGCCCACCGGCGCGGACGGCGACGGCGTGACGCTCTATTGCGACGGCCGCAACAACGGACGTCCGCTGAAACTTCTCGCCAACTTGAGCGGCCTCGGCCGTACTTCGCTGGTCGGGTATGTTCCGCCGCGAACCGACGGTGCGCCGACGCTCTACGAGCTTGTCGGCGACAACGCCAACTACCTCGGCCCCATCGACGTATGCGGCCAGACGAACTTCTACTGCGCGATTTCGTCCGAATCGTCGCTTGGCGGCAATCCGCCCGAGTTTCGCGCCGACCAGCTGCGTTTCAACGGCGGCGGACTGTACGCCAGCGAGTCGTTGACGCTGGATGACGGGAACCGCGGCATCTTCACGAGCGGAGCCGGCGGCATCTGCGGCTGCAACAACGAAAGCGGCGCATACTTCGACCGCATTACCAGCAACTCCGCGAGCAACACCATTCTCGAACGGACCTTCCTCGGCGTCCTGTCGCTTTCGACGGCGACGGCCGGAACGGTCCTGCGCATCGACTGCCCGATTTCCGGCGACGGCGGCGTGCGCGTGATCGCACCCGGCACGGTCGTCCTCGGCGGCGACAACGGATATTCGGGCGGCACGGAGGTCGTTGCGGGAACGCTTGCGGCCAAAAGCGCCAAGGCGTTCGGGACGGGTTCGCTCGCCGTCCGCGCGGGCGCGACGCTGGACCTCGCCGTCGATGCGGTCGCAATGCCGAACGGTGTCGAACTGGGCGGCCCTCTCGTCTTCGAGCCAGGTTCCGCGCTGACGGTCGCGCCGCCGGAAGCGACGGAAATCCGGTTCACGGTGCCGCTTTTCCTGCTGGCGTCCGACGCGAGCGTCAATCTGGCGGACGTCCCCCTGCGGCGTCGGACGGTTCGTGGCTATGCGCAGACGCTCACGCAGCGGACGGTGACGGTGGACGACGTCGGTCGGACCTTGGTCGAGGTGACGTTTGAGCGGCGCGGACAGCTGCTCGTCGTTCGATAGCGAAAGCCGCGACGCGGCAATTCCGTCAGATCGGCAGGAGCAGTCGCACTCAATGTTTTCGGGCTTCAAACGGGGTCTGTCCCCGGTTGCCAAAGAAATGAAAGGAGAAGGGGAGATGAAAGACCTGCGCGTCCTCGCGATCGGAGCGCATCCGGACGATCCCGACCTGAACATGGGCGCCACGGCGGCGCGGCTTGCCGCGTCCGGCGCCACGGTGCGGTTCCTGTCAATGACGAACGGCGACAAGGGGCATGCGACGGAGTTCGGCCCCGCGCTCGCCGCGCGTCGCCGCCGTGAGGCTGCGGCCGCCGCCGCGAAGCTCGGCATCGTCGGCTACGACATTCTGGCGCATCCCGACTGCGGGCTGGAGGCCACGCTCGAGAACCGCCGCGAACTGACGCGCTACGTCCGCGCGTTCGCGCCGCACGTGATTGTCACCCACCGCAGCTGCGACTATCACGCCGACCACCGCGCGACGGGGACGCTCGTCTGCGACGCGGCGTATCTCCTCTGCGTGCCGGGCTGGTGTCCGGACGCGCCGGTGCCGGGCATCGATCCGATCGTGCTCACCATGCGCGACCGTTTCACCTGCCCGCGCGAGATGCGCGCAGACGTCGCCGTGGACGCGACGCCGGTCGCCAATCAGGTGGCCGACGCGCTCGCCTGCCACGTCTCGCAGCTCTTCGAGTGGCTCGTGCCGCAGCTCCGGGGTGCGGCGGAGGCGATGCCGGCGGACCGTTCGGACGTCGAGGCCGTCCGTGCCTATATCCGCCGGTTCTGGTTCGAGCGCAAGGTCTTCGACGCGCAGCGCTTCGGGCTGCCGTTCAAGTACGCCGAGGTCTTCGAAGTCTCCGAATACGGCCGCACGCCGACGAGGGAGGAGCTGCGGGCGATCTTTCCGGAAGGAACGCTGATCGGCGAACAGGCTGCCGGCGGCTGATACGGCGACCGTCAGGGCGACGACCGTTGCCACGTTCCCGCAGCGAGGGCGCTGCGGGTACTCTGCTGGTCAGCGCGATGGGCGTCCAGCACCAGTGCCCGACACGCCCTCGCTGCGTGGCGTGTAACAGCCACCAGGCGGGATGTCCAACAGGTTGCAATCACACCCACGCCATGCCACGCCCTTGGAACCTGCTTGAGCAGGCTTGACCGGGGGGGGGGGGGGGGGGGGGGGGGGGGGGGGGGGGGGGGGGGGGGGGGGGGGGTATAATACGCTTGTCTTGAATGCGTATCTTCATCTTTTGCCACACATCCCGGCTGGACGTCGGCGTCAGTTCCGCCGTCTGGTGTGCGCGGCGATGCTGACGGTCGGCGGCTGGCCGTGCTGCGGCCTGGCGGAGGTGGACTGGTGTTCGCTGGTCGATCCCTTCATCGGCACGGCCGGCACGGGGCATACGTTCCCCGGTGCGACGTATCCGGGCGGCATGCTGGCGCCGTCGCCGGATTCCGGCCGCTATACGTGGGCGCATTGCTCCGGGTACCAGCACCGGGATCCGGCGATTCACGGGTTCTCGCAGACCCATCTCAGCGGCACGGGGTGTCCGGGAATGCTCGACATCCTGGTCCAGCCGTTCGTCGGCGGAGGCTGGGACTATCGCGGATGGAAGGGCGAGGAGGCGGCGGAGCCGGGGTATTACCGGGTCGCCTACACCAATTACGGCATCCGCAGCGAGCTTACCGTCTCGCCGCGCGTGGCCTATTACCGTTTCGACTATCCGGCGCAGGAGGGGCGGCTCTTTCTCGACTTCATGTGGGGCGGCGGGCATCCGCGCTCCCTGACGGAGCCGATGAAGTGGGAGTTTTCCACGCGCATCGATTCGAGCGACAACCGCTTTTCGGCCGACGGCCGCGAAATCTACGGGCACTACCATGTCGCCGGGTGGTTCTCGCGCGACATCTACTACGTCATCCGCTTCTCGCAGCCCTGCGGCAATCCCGTGCGGATGCGGCGGCGGCCGGGCGAGCGTGCGGACCGCCTGACTGTCGACTTCTCCGGCCTGCCGGCGGGCCGGCTGGAGATGCAGGTGGCGATCTCCACCGTGTCCGAGGCCGGGGCGCGCGCCAATCTGGCGGCGGAAGGCGCGGCGACCTTCGATTCGGTGCGCGCGGCGACGCGCGCGGCGTGGAATGCGGTGCTGGGGCGCGTCGCCGTGTGCGCGGCGCCGCGCGAGGAGCTGGTCAAGCTGTACACGGCGCTCTACCATTCGTTCATCCAGCCGGCCAACATCGCCGACGTCGACGGCCGTTTCCGCGTGCAGGGCGTGGTGCGGACCTCGGACCGGCCCGACCGCAGCTTCTACACGCACTATTCGCTGTGGGACACCTTTCGCGCCACCCACCCGCTGTATACCATCCTGCGGCCGGAGCTGGTGCCGTCCCTGTGCTCGTCGCTGATCGACCATGCCGAGATCCAGGGCTATCTGCCCGTCCTGCCGTATTTCGGCTACGACACCTTCTGCATGGTCGGGAACCACGCCATTCCCGTCCTGATCGACGCCTACCTGAAGGGGCTGTGGCCGACGGACGCGAAGCGCCTCCTGGACTGGTGCGTGACGAGCGTGGGGCAGAATCACGGCGGCAAGCCGAAGCAGGACTGGGATCTCTACGAAAAGTACGGGTATCTGCCGTTCGACCTGCTGGCGCAGAAGACGCTGGAAGTGCCGATTCTCGCGAGCGAAAACGGCGAGAGCGTCTCCCGCACGCTCGAATGCGCCTATGACGACGCCTGCATCGCGCGGCTGGCGCGCGCGTGCGGCGAAAAGGTGGTGGCGGAGCGCTTCGGCCGCCGCGCCGGTTGCTGGCGCAACGTGTTCGACCGCGAGACCGGCTTTGCGCGCGGCAAGGATTCGCAGGGCCGCTGGCGCGCCGACTTCGATCCCTACCGCCACGGCTGGAAGGCGGATTTCACCGAGGGCAACTCCTGGCAGTACACCTGGCACGTGATGCACGACGTGCCGGGGCTGATGGCGGCCATGGGCGGACGGGAGGCGTTTCTCGAAAAGCTCGGCGCGCTGTTTCTCCAGCCCGAGGAGGATGCGGCCCGCGGCATCACGCGCCTGCGCGACTGCACGGGGCAGATCGGGCAATACGCCCACGGCAACGAGCCGTCGCACCATATCGCCTGGCTCTTCGCCCTGGCCGGGCGGTCGGCGGACACGCATGCGCGCGTGCGGGAGATCTATTCGCGGATGTACACGACGGCCGACGACGGCCTGTGCGGCAACGAGGATTGCGGGCAGATGTCGAGCTGGCTCGTCTTTGCGGCGCTGGGATTCTATCCCGTCGATCCGTGCGGGGGCGACTACGTCCTGGGGGCGCCGCAGCTGGAGGCGGCGGAGGTTTCAGTCGGTCCGGGACGCGTCCTGTCCGTCCGCGCCGTCCGTCCGTCGCCCGACGCCGTCTACGTGCGCGAGGTCCGGCTTGACGGGCGCGTCCTGGCGGGACCGGTCGTCACCCACGCCCAGATCGCCGCCGGCGGTCGGCTGGAATTCTTCATGACCAACGACAAGGAGCAGGCAAGACCATGAAACGGACAGTGACAATGGCGGCGCTGGGCGGCGGGCTGGCCGCTGCGCTCAACGCATTCCCGATGGGCAGCTGCATCATCTCCGGAGCGGCCGAGGACATCTGCTACCCGGCCGCTTCGCCGGCAACGGGGCTGGTGACGGGCGGTTTCGTGACCGCGCCCTCGTCCGCGCAGGCCTTGGAGGCGCGCTACCGCAGTGCGGACTGCTCGGCCGGCGTCGCCCTGCTCACCGACAAGGGCCATTTCGGCGCCATCCTGATCGTCCGCTGACGGGTGGCGCGTTCGCCTTCAGCCCCGGGCAACCAACGACATCCAACCACCAACAATGAGGAACAGACAATGACTATGGCAGTTCGCTTCGCCGCTGCGGCGGCACTTGGCGCCGGCACCCTGCTGGGCGCGGTTCCGGAAGTCTCCGACGTGACCATGACCCAGAGCGACACCTCGCGCAGGGTGACGATCTCCTACGTGCTGGCGAACGCGCCGGCGGTGGTGACGTTCGACGTCCAGACGAACGCGGCCGACGGGGCCTGGGTGTCGATCGGCGCGGAGAACGTGCAGAGCTACGAGGGCGACGTCGCGCGCATGATCGAGACGGACGGCGCGAAGGCGATCGTGTGGCGGCCGGACCTCTCGTGGCCGGACCACCGGATCGCCGAGGGCGGCGCGCGGGCGGTGGTGACGGCGTGGGCGCCGGACAACACGCCGGACTACATGGTCGTGGACCTCAAGGCGTCGACCTCGCCGCGCGTGCGCTACTACGTCTCGGAGGCCGCCCTGCCGGGCGGGCTGCTCGCCAACGCGGACTACCGCCTCTCGAAGCTCGTCATGCGCAAGGTGATGGCCAAGGGCGTGACCTGGACGATGGGCAACACGCCCAAGGGCGAGACGGGGATGAACGAGGTCTGGGAGAAGGCCATCGAGGTGACGCTCACCAACAACTACTACCTCGGCGTCTTCGAGCTGACCCAGAGCCAGTACGCCTGCATCATGGGCGGACAGCGCACCTGGTACTTCGCGACCGAGGGCGCGATGCGTCCGGCCGACACGCTGGGCTACGGGCTGCTGCGCGACAACAACAACTCGGCCTACTACTACCCGGCCGCGCCTTACGAGGGGTCGGTGCTCGGCAAGCTGCGCGCGCTCACCGGCGTCGACTTCGACCTGCCGACGGAGGGCCAGTGGGAGTTCGCCTGCCGCGCGGGCGCGCCGACGGGCTACTGGAACGACGGCACGCCGCAGGCGATCGCCGCCGACGCCGACGCGGGCCTGCCCGGGCGCTACCTCTCGAACCAGGCCGACGCGTCCACGGCGACCGGCAGCGCGTGCGGGCCGGAGTCGGGCACGGCGCTCGCGGGCTCCTACGCGCCGAACGCCTGGGGGTTCTACGACATGCACGGCAACGTGAGCGAATGGTGCCTGGACTGGTTCCAGGACGGCAAGGCGGTGATGGCCGGGCAGGTCAACGCGGACGGGGCGACGTGCTGGACGTACGTGTCGCAGTCGGACTGGACGAAGCAGGAGACGACCGGCTCGCGGCGCACGCTGCGCGGCGGCCAGTGGAACGACACGGCGCAGAACTGCCGCAGCTCCTCGGTGAAGAACCAGGAGGGCAGGTGGAACGAGCGCGGCTGCCGCCTGGCGGCGCGGGCGGGGCTGAAGTGACATGACGCGCGCGGCAGCATTCCGGCTGGGGGCGTTGTGGGCGGGCGTCCCGTCGGCCGCCGCGCTGGTTCTTGCCGGCAATCCGGCGGTGCGGGCTTGCCGTCAGGGCGCGCTTGGCGGCACCTCGCCGGCCTGATTGCGGAACTCCCGCATGGTCATGTTGTAGCGATTCCGGAAGAGCCGTTTGAGGCTGGCCGGGTTGTTAAAGCCGCAGAGACGGGTGATTTTCCCGATGGGGGTTCGGGTGGTGCGCAGTTCGCGGCAGACCGCCGCCAGGCGGACGTCGAGAATGCTTTCGAAGACGGATGTCTTGCGCACTTCCCGATAGCGCAGGTCGAGCAGGCTGCGCGAAACGTGCAGGTGCGCCGCCACGTCGGGTACGCCGATGCCGCGACAGGCGTGGCTGGAAATGAATTCGGTGGCGCGCCGGACAAGTTGCGTCGAGGGCGAGAGGCCGTGCGTCGATTCGCGGACGATGATCTCGCAGCCCTTGACCACGGAGATTTTCGGCACGGGAAGACCGTCCATGAGCCGGTCAAGCGTACGTGCGGCGACGAATCCGACCTGTTCGAAGTTGGGTTTGATGCTGGTGAGCCGAGGGGTGGCGCTCTGGCAGACGAGAACGTCATTGTCGCAGCCGACGACGTTGCATTCGCGCGGCATCCTGATGCCGGCGCCGTGCGCAAAGGCCAGAATGCGTCGGGCTGCAAGGTCATTCGAGGCGAAGACGGCCGTCGGCTTGGGGAGGCTCTTCAGCCAGCCGACTTCATCCGTGGTCCCTGCGAGAAGCGCATTCACGACATGTGGGCGAAGCGCCTTCTTGAATCCCTCGTACCGACGTCGACTCCAGATTCGGTCGTCAACGGTATAGTAGGCATAGGACGCGAAGGAACCTTGTTCCAGCAAGTGAGCGGCGGCCGTTCTCCCGATCTCCATGTCATCGAGGATGACCGCGCTACAGGTCGGCGACATGTTCGACAGGTCCTGGAGGGCCTCGTTGGCGATGATGGTCGGAAGCCCCGTCGCGGCAGCTGACGAGATGACGCTGTGGAGTTCCGGCTCGGCGGAGGTGATCAGCCCGTCGCAGCCGGCGGCGAGTTCTGCGGGCAGCCGTTCGCCGAGGGCTTCCGTGCGGGTCGTGATCAGGACCGTCTCCCATCTCGGATGATCGTTCAGATAGCGGAAGATGCCGCGCAGGCGCGCGCGCCCGTCGATTCCGTTGGCCGGAATGACCAGCAAGACCCGACGTGATGCTGTTGGGGACCTTTCCATGTTCGGCAGTATAGCAAATGACGGAATTTTCCGGCAAGTCAGCGGCCAGCCCATGATTGTCCCGGTTTCGCGTCAGCCCCTCCGGAAAACATTGGCCGGCGACGCCTCGCTTCACCTCGGTGAAGTCATGCCCGCGGGACCGACGCCAAACGTCGGAGCGAGCGGTTCGCCGCGCTGCGGCGGACGTCTCGCGCTGTCGGCCATTCAAGAAATCGTGCCAGATAGTCGGACAAAACGAGACGATCCCGAAAGCGGGGGATTGTTTGAAAAGCGACATTTGTTTTAGGCGAAAAGCAATGTCTTTTTTGTTAGCATATCATTAAATGTTTGCGTGTCCGCAAATGTTTTTGGCGTTTATGTCGAGTCGAAACTGAAGAGGAGTTGTTCGCGATGAGTAAGCGTGAGGTCGTTGCCGGGCTGATGAGTCTTCTGCTGTCCTGTGCGGTTGCCGAAGACGGGTTTAACCTTGTTAACCTCTGGTGGGTCAATACGCTTGACTTCGCCACGGACACCCGGTATTGGGAAGATCATCGGTTGCCGTCGGAAGACGGTGTCGCCCATTACCTGGGGCTGCAGTTGAACGACCAGATCTTCTCGTCGTCCGTGACCTTGCGGGGGCTTGACTTCGGCAATGTCCGGGCAACCGAAGAGCGGCCTCGGATTCTTGGCGGCGGGCTTGTCCTGTCCGGGGAAGCCTTCATCTCCGGGTCGGGTGCCGGCGCGGCCGGTGGCTGGGGGCGCTTGGGAATCGTCGCTTCGACGGTGCGCGGGACAGGCGGCAACGTCTTGACGAAGAAGGGGTGCGGCGAACTGCTCGTCAATGTGCCGTTCGCCGATTTCGGCGTCCTGGCCGCCGGCGGCGGTCGCCTGCTGACGACGAACGTCGTCGGCAGTCTCTTCGCCGAGGGCGCGACGCTGGCGTGCCAGGGTGGCTTTTTCCGTTGGGCGCCGGAGCTTCCTGCCGGGGAAACGGCTGCGGCGGCCGTCGGCAAAACGACCTATGGCCCGTTTGGCGGCGCCTTGATGTGGGGACGCGGGACTGGCGCCTCGGCGACCCTCACGCTCGCGGAACTTGCCCGTACCGGGAACGGGGCGACCCTTTGGCTGGCGCCGGACGGTGGCGCCGATTCGCTTGGCGACACGGAACGCCTGCTGGTGGCGGAGGCGCCGTCGTCGGTGAACGGCATCCTCGATCCGGGAATCGAGACCCGCGATCCTTCGGTCGGGTTGTGGCCCTTTCGCTTCACGGCATATGACGCGGACAAGGGGGTAGTGGCGTTTCCGACTGCCGCGATGCGGTCGTTGGCGGAGGCCGGCGCGACGGACGTCGCCCTCGTGTCGGCAGCGACCGCCTGGGAGGAGTCGAAGCGCGTGGCGGCGCTTGTGGTCGACGACAGCCTGTCGATTGGCGAAGGCGTCACGCTTGCGGTCGGCGACGATCAGGCCGCGCATCCGGCCGGCGTCATCTTCAACCGGCAGAGCGATTCCGACTCGGCCTTCGAGTTCAAGGGCGAGGGCACGCTTGATTTCGGCGCCTCGCCCGGCGTCGTCTGGGCGACGGCCGGGAGCAGCGGCGAATATCTCGATCTCCGCACCCGCATTCAGGGGACGGGTGGCGTCACCTTCGCCTCGCGCAACTGCGCGACAGCGACGGCGAGCCCGCTGAAGGCCGGCCGATTCAACGTGTATTCGGGCGTGGGCGGGTGGAGCGGTCCGACCTACGTCAATGGCACGGAACTCTTTCTCCATGCGACCGACGCCTTGCCGGACGGCGACATCTTCGTCTTGAACGGTTCCGGGCTGGAAGGCGGCGAGATTCTCCTTAGCGGCGCCTTCAGCTGGAGTTTCCGGCAGAACCTTCATCTTGCCGGCTGCGCGAACGGCTGGGGAAACTCGGCTGTGTTGCGTACGCCTCCGGCGAAGGTCACGTTCAACGGTGCCGTGACGCTTGAGGACGACGCGGCAATCTCGTCCTACGATCCGAACAACCCGGCGACCTTCGACTTTCGCGGTGGCCTTTACGGGCCTGGCGAGCTGGTGTTGCCGGACGGTGCGACCTGCAACCTGTTCCTGCCGTCGACGATTTCCGGCATCCGCAGTCAGGGCAGCCTCAAGCTGAACGTCTCGACGAACGGCACGCTCGGAACGGGGCGCGTCTGGCTGCGCGGCGGGACCGGGCATCACGTGGCCTTCGACGGGACCGACGGGCTTGCGGTTGACAACGAATTTCGCTGCGATGCCGGCGATCTTGGCCTCTCGCTGGCCTTTGCCAAGGTGACGTTGAACCGTCCGGGGACTTTTGCGTCCGCGAGCCTGTCGACGTTCTCCCGGCTCGCATTGGGCGCCGACGTGCATTTCAATCGCCTTGACGCCGTCTGCGCGCAGGACGAGACGGCGGGCGCCGACCGCATCGTGTCGGACGCGGAGGCGGCGACGCTGTCGGTCGGCGGTGACGACGGGGACTCGACGCTGGCCGTGCCGCTGTCAGATGGCGCGGGCGCGCTGTCGCTGGTGAAGCGGGGGACGTGTGTCGTCGAACTGGCGCCGGCGGCGCACACGTATTCCGGCGGCACCACAATCGAGGCCGGCACGTTGCGCCTCAACGACGATCCGCTCCTGTCGCGTTCGCTCCTGTACTGGCTCGATGCCGACCTGGAGGAGAGCCTGACGAAGGATGCCGATGGCACGGTCACGGCCTGGCGGTCGCGCGGCGGTCGTGAGGACGTGACGTTCACGGCGGCGGACGGACAGGCGGTCTGGGGGGCGAACCAGGTGAACGGACGCAATGTCGTGACGACTGGCGAATCGGGGGCGTCTCGCCTTTGCGGCGACAGGGAACTGCGGCAGAATACGGTGTTCATTGTCTACCGCATCCGCGCGGCCCGCAGCTACATGGGCCTGTTCGGAAGCACCGACCTGAACGGCGGCGACTATGGCGTCCGGCTCTCCAGCAGCACGCCGGGCGAGACGACGGACTGGAACTCGCACCGGAGCGACTACAACTATGTCACGACGGGCTGGGTTCGCCGTGACGGCGGTCGCGGAGGCCCGGCGGGCGTCGGCGACGGCTCGGTGCATGTCCTGACGCTGGTGCATGACCGTGACAACTGGCCGCATTCGGACAGCTGGGGGAAGAACACGCTCGCGGCGACATTCGTTCCGAGCATCGGCTATTATGCGAAAAGCCGCTATTTCAGCGGGGACTATTGCGAAGTGCTGGCTTTCGACCGGGTGCTGACGGAGACCGAGATGCGGAAAGTGGAAAACTACCTTTCGGAGAAGTGGCGGGCGCAATCCGTTTGGGCGGAGGTCGGGACCCCGACGTTCCTGCCGGAGACGACGGCACTGCGCATCGAGACGGACGGGGTGCTGGACCTTGCGGGGCGTTCGCTGACCGTCGGGTCGCTTGCGGGCAACGGCATTGTGACGAACTCCTCGTCCGTGGCGGCGACGCTGACGGTGACGGGCCGCGCGGATTACACGGGGCGGGTTGGCGGACGGACGACGCTTGAACTGCGGACGTCCTCGGCCGTGTCGGCCGTGGTGTCGGCAGAAGCGACCTTGGCGGCGAGCGCCGGGACGCTGACGGTGGGGCGGCGGCCGTTGACGCCGCCGACGGATGGTTTGGCCTACTGGTGCGATGCCGCGCGGACGGGCACCGTCCTGTGCGACGGCGCGGGCGCGGTGACGAGCTGGGTGTCGCGGGCCGGGTCGTCGGCGACGGCTTTGGTCAACGATACGGGCGTGTTGACCGGCACGTCCACCGCCTGCGCGCGCCCGACGTATTCGGACACGGCCCTGGGGGGCAAGCCGGGAGTTTGCTACGAGGCGGGATGCCGCGCACTTTGGGCCGACGTGAAAAGCCCGGTGCGGACGGTCTTCGCAGTCGTTCGGCTGGATGGGACGCAGAACCGGAATTCGGGGCTTTGGGGCATTGGCGGAAAGCGCGTCGGCTTTCGGACGGTGTCCTACGGGACGAATCCAACGCTTGCCAGCTGGAGCGACTGTTATGTGCGGCCCAGCGTTCGGTCTGATCGCGTGGCGATGGACGGCATTGACTACGCCGCGGCCGAGATTCCGCTGGGCGAAGGGGTGACGCGCGTCTTCTCGGCCCGGCTTGACGGCGACGAGGGCGAGGGTTCGGCGGCCCATTTTGCCAATCTGGGGCTTGGCCGCGAGCCGACTTGCGCGACCAGCGTCGGGTCGTTTGACGGGAACGGCTCGATCCGAGGCGCGATTGGCGAGGTGATTGCCTACGATTGGCCTTTGTCCGAGGGGGAGATGCGCCATGTCGAAGCCTATCTCCTGGCGAAATGGCGAGATTCGGACTGGGTCGCGGGAGATTCGTTTGCGACGAGCGAAGACGGGCTGACGGAAGGCGGGCTCGCGGTTGGCGCGGGGGCGTCCGTCGACCTCTCCGGCGTGTCGCAGGTGGGTGCCATTTCGGGCGGAGGTTCCGTCTCGGGCGACCTGACGCTCGGCGGCCTTGACGTGTGCGTCCATGAGGACGGCTCCGTCGACCGGCTGTCGGTTGCGGGAACTGTCCGCTTGGCCGACGACGCGCACTTGCACGTCGTGTATGCAGAACGCCTCGGGAAGAACGTCTGGCATCCGTTTCTGACGGCGACGTCGCTGTTGGGAACGTTCGCATCGGATGATCTTCCGTCGGAGGTGATGTTGCGCGTCTCGTCGACCGAAGCGGCCCTTTTGCGTACGAAAGGGTTTGTCTTCGTCATTCGATAGGGAGGCTGACCATGTCGCGACGTTCGCCTGTCGGTCCGCGTTCCCCGCTGTCCTGCGCTTCCTGGCGGCTCGGCGTGGCGGAAGCCCTGCTCGTCGTGCTCTCCCTGCTGACGCCGCAGCGGTCGCGGGCCTCCGATCGCGCGTCCGACGTGTCGAAGGTCGATGTGGTGGGCGCGGATTTCGCGGCCACGCAGGTCATGGGCGACGGCGCGTGGGACAAGGCGCTGATCACGGGTACGACGCCCGGCGGGAAAATGTTCTATGCGCGGGGCGAGGAGATCGAGTTCTCGCTGAAGCTGGAAGGCGTCGAGAAGGAACTGCCGTCAGGCGTCTACTTTGCGGACTGGGTTCGGACGGGCGATGACGGCGTGAGGGAATGCGGGCGCGAGCCGCTGCCGTTCAAGGGTGGGCGGTTTGTCTATCGAACGCGCGGCGAGCGTCCCGGCTTTGTCTGCCTGGAGGTCAATGTGGTGACGGCCGACGGCCGTCGAGTGAAGAAAAAGCACCGGTGGGAGCCGCGCGTGTTCTTCATGGGCGGGGTCGGCGTCGCGCCGGACGAGATTCCGATGGCGCCGGAGCCGTCGGACTACGCGCGTTTCTGGCGTGAGTCGCTGGACGAGCTGGCCGCAGTCCCAATGGAGGCCAGGCTTCGGCCGGTCGCCTGCGCGGATCCGCAGGTCCGGCTCTTTTCCGTGCGGATTCCCTGTGCCGGACCCTGGCCGGTCACGGGATATCTGACGGTGCCGTGCGCCGCGTCCGTCTCGAATCGGATGCCGGCCGCAGTCGACTTTCGCGGCGCGTCGCAGCAGGAGCAGCTGCCGCCGACGCGGGCGGCGCACGATCGGCTCTCGCTTTGCATCAATCCGAACGGCTATGAGCTGGGGCGCGGGCCGGAATACGTCCGCGCGTTCTTCGCGGGCCTGTCCGAAAACGGCGCGGGCTATGGGATGGGGCCGAAGGCGAACGCGGATCGGCGCACGAGCTACTGGAAGTACTGTGCGCTTCGGGCGGTCCGGGCTGTCCAGTGGATGAAGACGCGGCCCGAATGGGACGGCCGCTCGCTGAATCTTGCCGGTGGCAGTCAGGGCGACTGGCAGGCCTATCATGCGGCCGCGAACGTGCCGGGCGTCACGCAGATCGACGCAGACGGGTCTTGGGGCGCGGACTGGGGCGGACAGGAGCTGTTCGGCCGTCTGAAATCGTCGTATCGACCGCGATGCTGGTTCCCGGACATGGCGTATTTCGATCCGATCTATGCCGCGCGGCGCATCCGCTGTCCCGTGAGGATCTACTTTGCCGGACTGGGCGACTATTGCTCGACGCCGGCGTCGCTGACGCTGCTCTACCGCAATCTGGCCGGACCGAAGTCCATTACCTATGTGCAGGGATCGACGCACGGGTGGCGTCCGGCCGGACAGCAGCAGATGACGCTGGCGAAGGGGCTGGCGCAGCCTTCGGCGGCGGAGTCCATGTCCCTGTCTGCGGCGTCCGCCTGCCTCAGGCGACTGCTTGCGTCCGGGGACGTCGTCTATCACCTTGACGCCTCGTGTCCGGGCACGGTCGAGACGCGGGCCGACGGATCGGTCGTCCGCTGGCGGAGCGTTCGGGGCGACTGCGTGTTCGAGTCCTCCGGACGCGGCGCGGCGACGACGGCGCGTTGGGGCGACCGGGCCGTCGTCGCATTTCGTCGTGCGCAGGGGGCGCGGCTTGTCGCCGCGCGCGAGATCGAGCACCGCACCGTTTTCGTCGTCTGCCGTCCAAGTCCGGCCGCCGCTCCGCTTGCGGGCGTCTGGGGCGGGTCGGGCATCGATGTCGGCTTGCGCTTGTCGGGGCGTGCCGACAGTTGGGAACACGTCGGCGGCGGACCCGACTTCAACACGGCGGAGACGCTGCTTGTCAACGGTCGGGCGATGCGGGGCGACGCGCCGATCGAATCAAATGCCGTGCAGGTCGTCGCCCTGCGGCATCCGGAGGACCGGACGCGCTGGAACGTCCGTTCGTGCGCGCAGTTCCGCCCGTCCGTCGGAGGCTATCTGGGCGGCCGCGGCTTTGACGGGGAGGTTGCGGAGGTGCTCGCGTTACGCACGGTCTTGTCCGAGTCGGACTGCCAGGGCGTCCTCGCCGCGCTTCGGGCGAAATGGGAGTTCGCCGACGGTCCGGAGCGGGATGTCGCCGCCCGCGTCCGGGCGGCGCTGGCCGGTGGCGAGCGCATCGTCCGGATTCCGAAGGGAAGTTATCGGGCCGCTGCCGGCGCGGGGCGTGCGGCGCTGACCCTGACGGGACTGTCCGACCGCGTGATCGACTTCTCCGGCTCGGAGATCCGGTTCGCGGGGGCGGGCGCGTTCGTCGCGCTTGTCGCCTGCACGAACGTCGCCGTGCGTGAGGCAAAGGTGGCGTTCGTCGATGCCTCGGCCGTCGCCTCGGCGGCCGTCCACGCGGATGGCTGCGTGGGTTGCGTGTTTGAGCGGCTGGACGTGGAGGACGCGCCGTGCGCCTTTGCGGAGGTGGCGTCCGAGGCGAACGTCTATCGCGGCTGCCGCGTTCAGGCCGTCGGTTCGTCCACTGGCTTTTCCGTGCGGCGGGCGGCGTCTGGCCCGCGGCTGCTGGGTTGCGCGTTCTCCGCCGGGACGGGGTCGGACATGGCGGTCGAGGCCTCGGGCGGCGAGAATCCCGACGTGCGGGGACTTGTCGCCCGCGGCGGCGTCGTCTCCCTCGCCGGCACGGGTGGGCGCCTGGAGGACTCGGCCTTTGCGCGGGGATGCCGGATCGAGGCGGGCGCGGCCGTCTGCCGTGCGAACGAGACGTACGGGGAGGACGTGCCGCTCGCGCGGGCGGATCCCGTCGCCTACGTTCGCCAGGAACTGGCGCGCGGGGCGCGGCGGGTGTCCGTTCCGCGTGCGCGGTACTGGCTGGCCCTTGGCCCGAAAGACGCCGCCTATTTCCATCTTTCCGGCCGACGCGATGCCGAACTCGACTTCAACGGGGGCGAGCTTGTCGGGACAATTCAGGCGCCGATGTTCGTGCTGAGCGAATGCACGAACGTGACGGTGCGCGGTGCGGCGGTGGACTACGAGGCGCTGCCGTTCACGCAGGCGGTCATCACGCGCGTCGATGCCGAGCGGAACTGGGACGTGCGCGTCATTCCCGGCTATCCGCGCCCCTCGGCCGTGGCGCTCGCGTCGGCCGAGGCCTTCTGGCCGATACAGGCCTACGGGGCGAAGTCGCACGAGCCCGTGAACTTCATGCGCTATCGCCAGGGCGTGTCGATCGTCCGCACCGGCGCGGACGCCTACCGAATCAGCGGCGGCGAGTGCCGCGCCGGCGAAGCGGGGGACATTGCGGTTTGGACGTGCGCGGACTGGACGCATGCCCCGCGCGCGGGCGCCGTGAACGTCTGGGTGTCGTCAGGTTGCCGAATCGAGGACGTGTGCGCCTATGCCGCCGCGAACGACGGCTGCGGCTTCGCGGAGGCCATTGCGGGCGGCAACGCCTACGTCCGGTGCCGCCTTGTGCGGCGCGAGCCGGGGACCGACCTCTTTCCGCGCGGGCTGCGGCGTCTGCGGAGCGGAAACCACGATGCCTTCAACTCCCGCCGTTCGCCGGTCGGCCCGCTACTGGAGGATTGCGTCTTCCAGTACCATTGCGACGACTGCGTGAACATCAGCGGCTGTTTCTCGTTTGTCCTCGGGCGAAAGGGGCGTGCCTATCGCGTTGCGGTCCGTGCGCAGGAGCGTCTGCGCACGGGCGATCTCTGCCAGGTCCTGCTGCCGGACGGGACGTCTCCCGGCGACGTCCGGCTCGCCCAGGTGACGTCGGCCCCGGAGCTGACGGACGCCGAGCGGGCGCAGTTTGCGCAGCTGGGGCTTTGGCCAGGGTGCGAACGGAACTTCCGGGCCGTTCAGGACGTCGTGCCGGCCGTGGCGGCCGATTGGCCGCCGGGCACGCTGCTGGCGCCGCGCGGGCGCATGGGCGAGGGATACCGGATCGTGGGCTGCACGATGGGGCACAACCGTGCGCGCGGATTGCTCCTCCAGGCTTCGCGAGGAACGGTTGTGCGTAACGTCCTTGAGGGGATCGAAGGCTGGGCGATCCTGCTGGCGCCCGAATGCACGTGGATGGAGGCGGGAATCGGAAGTCATGTCCGCATCGAGGGGAACGTCTGCCGGGGAAACGGCGAGGGCATCTACATCGGCGGCCGGAGCCTGACTGGGCGGCCGTTTGACGCCTCGACGCGGCGCGACGTTGCGCTTCGCGGCAACCGCATCGACGGCGCCAATGTCGCCGTCACGGGCTGTCGCGAGCTGCGGCTGGAGGGGAACGACATTCGCCCGCGTCAGGGGCAGAAGGCCGTCAGCCTCGTCAACGTCCGGAAGGCCTCCCGTTGACGCCGTGTGCGGGCGGGGCTGAAGTGAAAGTACGGCGGTTTGTGGTATAATACGGCGCATGGAGTCGGTCGGTCCATGAACAGACGCGTGAGGCCCGTCGTCGCGCTGGTCTTTGCGCTTTCCCTTGGCCTGTGGGCGTTCGCCACGCTGGCCTTTGCCAACAATGTCGTCGCGCTGGTGCGCTGGTGGCGGGCGTTTCTCGCGGCGGGCGGGGATACGGCGGGCGTGCCGGCGCACGTTCCGGGCTGGCTGCCGTGGCTGGACTGGTCGGCGGTCGACTACTCGGCGGTGACCACGTTCATTCCAATGGTCGGTTTCCTCTGCCTGACGGTGTCGTCCGGCAGGCTCCTGCTTGGCCGCTGCGCGCGCGTCGGCGACTTCCCGTTCTTTCGCGGCAGCGACCAGCTGAACGTGGCGCTGGGCCTGTTCGGCACGCTCTGGGGCATCATCGTCATCGGCTACTTCCGGCTGGAGACAGTGACGATGGCGGACTTGATGCAGTGTCTGCACACCGCGCTCTTCTCCACGCTGACGGCCGTAGTCTGGGTGTTCCTGATCGACCGCCCGTTGGTGCGCCCGCTGTTCTCGCGCCTGCTGGAGGCGTCCGGCCTGGCGGAGACGGACGACGGCGACCTGGCGGCGGCCGTGGACCGGCTGGTCGTCCGCCTCGGCGCGGCGAGCGACGCGTTCGACCGGCGGCAGGCCGCCTACGAGGCGGCGTTCGAGCGGCGGCTGGCCGCCTACGAGCGGGAGTTTCGCGCCCGTCAGCGGGAATACGCCGAGTTCTTCACGCGGCGGATCGGCGAGCTGGAAAAGCGCGCGGAGGAGTCCGAGGCGCGCCTGAAGGCCGTCGCGGAGGCCTTGCGCGGATGACGGAGGCGGACAGGCGCGCGCTGCACCGCCTGACCGGCGGAGACGCCTCCGTCCGGGCGACCACCGACGACCTGCAGGGCCTGCTGCTGCAGGTCGTGTTCGCGCTGCTCATGGTCTTTATGGTCGCCTATTTCGTCTTTGTCGCCGACCAGCGGCGGGAGCGCGTCGAGGAGGTCATGGCGGTCAACCGCCAGAAGCTGACGCTGGCGCTCGACCGGGTCGCCGAGGACCGTCGCATCCGCTACGGGCTGAACGCCCTCCTGACCCAGGGAACGGACGGACGGCGCGCGTTCGAACCCGACGCGCACGTGCGGGACGGGAAGATCGTCCTGACGCCGGCGGCGCAGGCGGCGTTCTCCTCCGGCGCGCGGGCCGCCGGGCGGGACTATGCGGAGCCGTCGTCCCTGGCCGCGGCCTGGCGGCGGGAGGTGCTCGCCGCGGCGCAGCTGTCCGAAGCCGACCTGAAGGACGAGGAGCGCAGCTGGCTGGAGCAGGCGCTGGCGGAACGCATCGAAGCCGTCCGGCTCGACGTTCGCGGCGTCCAGCGCTCCCTGGCCGCGCGGCTGCAGCGGCAATGGGTGGACGATCCCTCCCGGCTGAAAGGCGTCACCGATCCGCGGGCGATTGCCGCGTTTCTCCGGACGGAGTCGCTGAAGCTGGTCGAGGCGGCCATCCGCAACGGAACCGCCGAGGAAGCGAGGGTGCTGCCGTGATGACGCTGCCGCTGGTGCTGGCCGTCGCGCTGAGCGCAGGCAACGCCGAGTTCGACGCCGAGGCGCGTCGCGGGGCCTGCGACATCGCCTTGCGCCGCCTGTGCGCGACGACGGCCGGGCAGGGGCTGGGAACCGGTGTCCTGGCGCGGGCGATGCTCGACGATCCTGCGCGTTTCGTCGGGGCGGCGGAGGCCGAGCGGGCCTGCCGTGCGATTTATGCGGCGGCGCTGGCGGACCGGCATGCGGCGGCAGCCGGTGAGATCGTCCGCCAGCTGGGGCTTGCGACCAACGCCGCAGTCGGCGCTGCCAATGCCGTCGCCCGCGCCGTCGAGGCGCATTTTGCCGGGACGTTCGCCGCCGATCGCGCGGCGGCGGTCGCCGCCCAGGCCAAGACCCTCTCCGGGACGATCCGTCCGTCCGAAGCCGAACTCGAGAGCGAGGACGAGGCGACGCTGCGCCGGCGGATGACGGCGAGCGTCGTCGCCGGGCAGCGGACGCCCGTTTTCGAGGAGAATCTTCGGTATGTCTCCGAGCGGATCGTCGATCCGGTGATCGCCGACGGCCGCCGCGAGCGGAAGCGCCAGTGCGAGTATCTGTCGCGGACGCGATGCGAGGCCTATGCGCCGGAGGCGATGGCGCGCGAGATCGAGGCCAACTTGCGGAAGAACGTGGCCGAGCGCCAGGCGCGCGAGAAGGAGCCGGCGAAGGCCTGGGGCGTCTTTCCGGGCGTGCTGCAGAAGGAGCTGCCGCCGGTCGTCGAACGCCGTGCGGTCGGGATCGTGGCGAAAGCGGTGGACGAGGCCGCCGTTGACGTCAGCGCGGAAAGCGTCCGCCGGGCGATGTCCGCCGATCCGGCGGCGCATCGCAAGGCGGACGAGTCGGAGCGGAGCGTCCGCACGGCCTTTTCCGCGCAGATTCTGGCGGCGGCGCTGGCGCAGGCCGAACGCGCGGCGCCGGAAGGGGAGCGCGGCGCCTTCTCCGCCTTTGTCCGCCGGCATGCGGAGGCGCCCGAGCTGGCGCGTGCCGTCGGGGCGCGCGTCCGGCGGGAGGTGGTGCCGAAATGGCAGGCCGTCCGCGCGGAACTGGCGCAGGCCGAGGCGGCGCGCCTGTGGCCGACGCTGGCCGACCGCACCTGGCATCCGCCGGCGGATCTCGCCGATCGCGTGGCCGCCCGCAGCGACTATGCGTCCGCCGTGCGCGAGTGGCGTTCCGTTCCGGAACTGGCGGCGCTGGCCCGGGCGGGCGACGGTCGCCCCGTGATGGAAGAGAGCGCCGCCAAGGCCGACCGGGCCGTCGCCGCGGCGTTCGAGCTGGCCCGCAGCGCCATTGCCGCGCAGAACGCGCTGGTCGACGAAGCCGAACCGGCCGTGCTGGCCGAGGCCATGGAGCGGAAGGCGAGCTTCTGGCGGCGGACGCCGGACTTCCGGGCGATCGTCGGACTGCTGACGGACGCCGTCGGGGAGCGGTGGCGGGCGACGCGCCTCCAGACGCTCTGGGGGACGGGCGCGCGCCCGGCGAACGCGGCCGAACAGCACGCCGACCTGTTCCCCAGCGTCCGCACGCGCATCGAGCTGGTGGCGCGCAAGATCCTTGAGGAAATGGAGAAACCGCAGCCCGTCCCGGAGCGGACGCCGGAGCCGGAAGCGGTCGTCGAGGAGCCGCAGCAGACATTCGCCATCGTCGTCGAGCGGACGGACGACCGCGTGACGGTGCGGCTGGAGCAGGGGCGTTCGACGCTCGTCGAGCGCACGGCCGAGGCGAGGATGTCCGACTACCGGAATGCGGTGAAGGCCGTGTCCGACCGGCTGGGCGCCGAGATTCTCCGGCTGCGGGACCCGTGAGGCGCCCGTTTGCGGTTTCGTTAATATCGCGTTAACAATCCGCTGGTAGACTGTATGGTGTTGTCAACCTGCGGGATTGCGTGGTATAATGCGCGAACATTTCCGTGAAAGGACGAACTAGTCATGCTAGAAGTTAGAAACCTGAAGAAGAGCTTCGGCGACTTCCAGGCGGTGAAGGGCGTTTCCTTCAGCGTCAAGGAGGGCGAGGTTCTGGGCTTTCTCGGGCCGAACGGCGCGGGAAAATCGACCACCATGCGGATGATCACCGGCTTCCTGCCTCCGTCGTCGGGCACGGCCGTCATCAACGGCCACGACGTCCAGGCCGATCCGATTGCGGCGAAGCGCGACCTCGGCTATCTGCCGGAGGCGGCGCCGAGCTACCGGGCCATGACCGTCAGCGACTATCTGGCGTTCATCGCCGAAATCCGCGGCTTCAAGGGCGCCGAGGCGGCGAAGAAGGTGGCGGACGTCATCGTCCAGGCCAAGCTTGAGGGCGTCGCCGGCCAGACGATCGAGACCCTGTCGAAGGGCTACCGCCAGCGCACGGCGTTCGCCGCGGCGATTCTCCACGATCCGAAGGTGCTGATCATGGACGAGCCGACCGACGGCCTCGACCCGAACCAGAAGTTCACGGTCCGCGAGATGATCAAGTCGATGGCGGCGAAGGGCAAGGCGATCATCATTTCGACGCACATCCTCGAAGAGGTCGATGCGGTCTGCTCGAAGGTCGTCGTCATCGCCGACGGCGAGAAGAAGTTCGACGGCACGCCGGCCGAGCTCCGGGCCATGGACCCGAGCGGCAGGCTCGACGTCGTGTTCCGCCGGCTGACGCTGGCGGAGGGCGGAAAGTAAGCAACCAGAACGAAGAGACGTGGATATGAAAAACATCAAGGCAATCTTCAAACGCGAGTTCAGGTCGTACTTCGACTCGCCCGTCGCCTATGTGTTCCTGACGGCGTTTCTCGTGCTGATCGGGTTCCTGACCTTCGGCGTCGCCATGTTCTACGAGCGCCGCCAGGCCGACCTGACGCCGTTCTTCTTCTGGCATCCGTGGGTGTACCTGCTGCTGGTTCCGGCGGCGACGATGGGCCTGTGGGCCGACGAGCGCCGCAACGGCACGGCGGAGCTGCTGCTCACGCTCCCGGTGACGGTCACCGAGGCGCTCGTGGGCAAGTTCCTCGCGGCCTGGGCCTTCATCGGCATCGGCCTCGCGCTGACGTTCCCGGTGGCGGTCACGGTCGGCTATCTTGGTTCGCCCGACTGGGGCGTCGTGATCTGCGGCTACCTCGGCTCGGTCATGATGGCGGGCGCGGCGGCGGCGATCGGCGTCTTCGCCTCGACCCTGTCGCGGTCGAGCGTCATCGGCTTCGTGGTGTCGCTCGCGCTGGTGTTCCTGCTCATGATCGTCGGGTTCGACCCGGTGACGACGGCCGTCGCCAACTGGGGCGTCCCGTCCGCGATCGTGAACGGCGTCGCCGCGTGTTCGCTCCTGTCGCACTTCGAAGCGCTGCGCCGCGGCGTCGTCGACTTTGCGGACCTCGGCTTCTACGTCGGCGTCATCGTCTTCATGCTGGCGGCGGCGAAGACCGTCACCGACGGGCGGCGCGGCGCCTCGAAGGGTGCGCTCGGCCTCGTCATCCTCGCGGCGATCGTGGTCGCGGGCGACGTCGTCCTCGCGAACCTGCCGCTCCGCGCGGACCTCACCGCCGAGCGCTTCTACACGCTTTCCGACGGCTCGAAGGCCGTGCTCGGCAAGCTGGAGGAGGATGTGACGCTCAAGTACTACGTCAGCTCCTCGGCGGCGGACATGCCGATGCAGCTCAAGACCTACGCCACGCGCGTCCAGAACCTGCTCAAGGAGTACGAGCGCGCCGCCGGCGGCCACGTCATCCTCGAAGCCTACGACCCGAAGCCCGATTCCGACGCCGAGGAATGGGCGCAGCGCTACGGCGTCGAGCCGCAGACGGTCAACCCGTTCGGCTCGCCGATCTACTTTGGCATCGTCGCGGTCTGCGGTGACAACGAGGAGACGCTCGCGCAGCTCTCGCCGCGCACCGAATCGACGCTCGAGTACGACGTCACCCGCCTCGTCACGCGCGTCGCGTGGCCCGAGAAGCCGGTGATCGGCGTGATGACGTCGCTCCCCGACGTGATGGGCGGCGGGCAGATGAACCCGATGATGATGCAGATGGGGCAGCGTCCGCCGGAAGGCTGGGCGGCCTTCGCCGAACTCGGCAAGGACTACGAGGTCCGGACGATCGCGACCGACGCCGCCGAGATCGATCCGGACGTGAAGACGCTCGTCGTGCTCCATGCGAAGGACCTGTCCGACAAGACGCTCTATGCGCTCGACCAGTTCGTCCTCCGCGGCGGCAAGCTGATCGCGTGCGTCGATCCGTTCTCCGTGAAGGACATGCTGGCGTCCCGCCAGAAGCAGAATCCGATGATGATGCAGATGGGCGGCCAGCAGGACGGGCCCTCGACGCTCGGCAAGCTCTTCGACGCGTGGGGCGTGAAGTTCGACACCGCGAAGGTGACCGGCGACCTTGAGGCGGCGACCAAGCTCAACAACGGGCAGGGCGGCGTGGACGACAATCCGGCGTTTCTCTCGCTCTCGGCGGCGAACATGGACCAGGGCGACCTCCTCGTCGCGCGCCTCTCGCAGGTGATGTTCCCGTTCGCGGGCGCGTTCGTCTATGAGAAGAAGGACATGGACCTGACGTTCACGCCGGTCATCACGACCTCGAAGGAGAACTCCTGCTCGGTCGACAAGATGTCCGTGCAGTTCGGCGGCGGCGCCAAGGACATGATCCCCGACGGGCACGAGCGCGTGCTTGCGGCGCGGCTTTCGGGCACGTTCAAGACGGCGTTCCCGCAGGGTCCCGACGGCACGAACGACGTGTCGAAGGCGCTCAAGGAGGGCAGCGGCTCGGTGCTGCTGATCGCCGACACCGACTTCCTGGCCGACGACTTCTGCGTGCGCATGATCAAGACGCCGTTCGGCAACATCCCGCAGCTCATCAACGACAACCTGACGCTCTTCTCGAACGTGATCGAGCAGTTCGCCGGGCGCGAGGAGCTGATCGGCGTCCGTTCGCGCGGCACCACCGACCGTCCGTTCGCCGTCGTCAACGAGCTGGAGGCGAAGGCTACGCGCAAGTGGCAGCGCAAGGCGGCCGACTTCGAGGCGGAGCTGCAGATGACGCAGCAGCGTCTCGCGGCGCTGCAGAAGCAGAAGAGCGGCGACGAGCGCTTCATCATCTCGAAGGAGCAGCAGGAGGAGATCGTCAAGCTGCGCAAGGCGCAGGCCGAGACGCGCAAGCAGCTGAAGAACGTCCGCAAGGAGCTGACGTCCGACATCGACTCGCTGGGCCTCACGCTCAAGTGCATCAACATCGCCCTCGTCCCCGTGCTGGTCGTGCTCTTCGGCCTGTGCCGCGGATTCCTCCGCAAGCGCGGATAAGTCAAGGAGGTCTGGAAAATGAATTCGAAGTCTCTTATCGGGCTCGCTGCGGTGGCCGTCGTCCTGGGCGGTGCGGCGTATTTCATGCAGAGCGGCAGCAAGCCGGCCGCAGCCAAGCTGAACGGGAAGCCGATCCTGCCCGGCCTGAGCGTCGCGGACGTCGCCCGGGTCGAGCTAGGCGGCAAGCTGACGCTCGCCGCCAGCGCGGACGGCTGGAAGGTCGAGTCGCTCCACGGCTATCCGGCGGACCGCGAGAAGATCGCGGAAAACCTGATGAAGCTCACGGAGCTCAAGGTCGGCCAGGTCGCGCACGGACGCAAGCCGGGCGCCGATACGACCGTCACGCTGAAGGACGCCGCCGGCAAGGAGCTTGCGGCGCTCACGCTCGGCGACAAGCACACCAGGAAGGCGAAGGGCCAGGCGGCGATGTACGGCGGCGGCTATCCGGACGGGCGCTACGTGGCGTTCGGCGGCGAAACCGTCCTGGTCAAGGACACGCTGGACGCGTTCGACGGCGACGTGAAGCAGTGGTGCAATACCCGCATCGCGTCGATTCCGTCGTCCGACGTCACGGCGGTCAGCTATGCGCACGGCAAGGAGCTGGTCGAACTGGAGAAGGGCACGAACTCCACCTGGACGCTGAAGGGCCTGACGGCGAAGGAGGAACTCGACACCTCGAAGACCTATTCGCTCGACTCGGCGCTCTCGTACCTCGACTTCAACACGATCGCCGATCCGAAGCTCACCGAGGCGGAGCTTGGCTTCGCGACCGGG
>JBJEWA010000122.1:0-28730 GCA_051884805.1 Kiritimatiellia bacterium
AGCGGCCTTCACCGACCTACCGCCGCCACTGCCCACTTACTTCTTCAATCGACATCCGAAAATTGCTATAATACTCCGCAATGAACGCCGCGTTGGAGTTCTTCGCTTCGCGCTTCACGCCCCCGGGGGGATTTCCCAACGGGGCGGTGTCCCTTTGCCTGCCCGCCCTGACCGGTTCGGCCGACGCCTTCCTGGCCGTCACCCTGGCGGCGGCCGGGAACGCCGGCGGCGCCCGCCTCGTCTTGGTCGTCACCCCCGGCATCCCCGAAGCCGAACGACTTGCCGACGACCTCCGGCTCCTCGGCGCGGCCCGCATCCTGGAATTTCCGCCGAAACTCGACGGCGACCGCGCGGCGCTCGGCCTGCGCCTGAAAACGATGGCCGCGATCAAGGCCTGGTCCATCAACCCCGCCCCGTGCATCGTCGTCGCCGCCTACCCCGCGCTTTCCACCCCCCTTCCGGTGGGGACAGACCCCATCTTTGTGGGGACAGACCCCAAAAAAACTTCATTTCCCGGCGGCAAAACTTCGTTTTCTTCCATTTTAGCCCTTCTGACCCAACTCGGCTACGAGCGGCTGCCGCAAGTGGAGAAAGAGGGCGACTGCTCCGTGCGCGGCGGCATCGTCGACTTCTGGTCGCCCGGCGACGAGTTTCCCGTCCGCGCCGAATTCTTCGGCGACGACCTGGAAAGCCTCCGGCGATTCAATCCCGCCAGCCAGACCTCGATTGAGAAAATCGACGCGTGCGAACTCCTGCCGATCACCGCGGCGGCGCTCCCATCCCCGGAGGGAGACGAGCCGGAAGACGCGAGAGCGGCGCCGTTACCGAACGAGACCAAAGGCAAGACGATCTTCGATCTGCTGCCGAAAGGCGCAACGATTCTCGCCCTCGACCACAACGCCTATTCGCTCGCCTCATGGCTGCCGCAGCCGACGACCGGGCAATCCTCCCCCCCGATTCTCTACACGGGCGATCCGGCGCCGGCGGGCGTGCCGACCTACGATTTCCAGACCGTCCCCCTGCCCGGCTTCGCCGAACTGGGGGCCGACGAGGCGCACCACCCCGAACTCTTCGACGCCGCCCGCCAGCGCCTGCAGCAGCATCTCGACGCCTCCGAACGCCGCGGCGCACGGGTCGTCCGGCTCGACGAGCTGAGCGGCGGCTTCGAGCTGCCGGGGCTGGTGGTCGTCACCAAGGCCGACCGCGTCTTCGCCAAGGCGAAGGTCCGGGGACGGAAGCCGGCGACCGGGGGCGGCGGCATCGGCGCGCGCCTTTCCGACTTCGACGATCTCGAACCCGGCGAATACGTCGTACACCTCGACTATGGCGTCGGCCGCTACCTCGGCTCGTCCGAGATTGTCATGGACGGACGGCGCAGCGAAGTCTTCACCATCGAGTATGCCGACGGCGGCAAGCTGCACGTCCCCGCCGCCCACGCCCACCTCCTCTCGCGCTACGTCGGCGTGAAGGGCGAAGCCGTGCATCTGCACCGGCTCGACGGCAAGCGGTGGGAGAAGGACAAGCGGGACGCGCAGAAAGCCGTCAGCGACCTGGCCGCGTCCCTGCTGGAGACGCAGGCCAGGCGCGAGACGGTTCCCGGCTTCGCCTACGACGTCGCCTGCGACGGCCTCGACGCCTTCGAGGCGGCCTTCCCCTACGAGGAGACGCCCGACCAGGCGGCGGCCATCGCCGCCGTCAAGCAGGATCTCGCCGCCCGCAGGCCGATGGACCGCCTGATCTGCGGCGACGCCGGCTACGGCAAGACCGAGGTCGCCATGCGCGCGGCCTTCATCGCCGCGATGAACGGCAAGCAGGTCGCCGTGCTCGCGCCGACGACCGTGCTCGCCGAACAGCACTTCGAGACCTTCACCGCCCGCTTCGACGGCACGCCGATCCGCATCGAGTCCTGCTCGCGCTTCCAGACGACAGGCACGCACGCGGGGACGTTCCAGCGCCTGGCGACGGGCGCGTGCGACATCGTCATCGGCACGCACGCGATTCTCTCGTCGAAGGTCTGCTTCCGCGATCTCGGCCTCATCGTCATCGACGAGGAGCAGCGCTTCGGCGTCCGCCACAAGGAGTTCCTGAAGCGCCTGCGCGCGACGGCGGACGTGCTCACGCTGTCCGCGACGCCGATTCCGCGCACGCTCTACCTGTCCATGACCGGCGCGCGCGACCTTTCGCTGCTGCGCTCGCCGCCGCGCGAACGCGTCGCCGTCGATACGCGGATCGTCCGCGATTCGGACGAGACGATCCGCGCCGCCGTCGAAAACGAACTCGCCCGCGGCGGACAGGTCTTCTTCCTGCACAACCGGGTGATGGACATCGGCAAGGTCGAGAAACGCCTGCATGAGATTTTCGCGCCCGCCAAGCCGGGATCGCGCGCCGGCGTCGGCGAGCGGAATGGCGCGACGCCGGCGCAGCCGCGCATCGTCGTCGCCCACGGCCAGATGGATGCGCGCACGCTGGCCAAGAAGATGCGCGACTTCGAGCGCGGCGACTACGACATCCTGCTCTCGACGACGATCATCGAGTCCGGCATCGACATTCCGCGCGCGAACACGATTCTCGTCGATCGCGCGGACACGTTCGGCATGGCCGACCTGTACCAGCTGCGCGGACGCGTCGGGCGCTCCTCGCGCCAGGGACACGCCTACTTCCTGCTGCCGCCGTCGGGCAGCGTCGACGCCGAGGCGCGGGAACGGCTGACGGCCCTGCGGCGCCACGGCGGACTGGGCGCGGGCTTCAACCTGGCCGTCCGCGACCTCGAACTGCGCGGCGCGGGCAACCTGCTCGGCTCCCAGCAGTCGGGACACATCGCCGCCGTCGGCTTCGGCCTCTACTGCCAGCTGCTCAAGCGCACGATTGCAATGCTGAAGGGCGAAAAGGTCAAGGCGGTCGTCGACGTGAAGCTCAATCTCGACTTTGCGAATCCGCGCCTTCCCTACGAATACATCGAAGAGGACGTCCAGCGGCTCTCGCTGATGAAGCGCTTCGCCGAGGCGCAGGACGTCCGCGTCGTCAAGGCCCTGGCCGCCGAGATGCGCGACCGCTTCGGCCCGCTGCCGCCCGAGGCGATGGAGTTCGTGCACATCGCCGAGCTCCGCGTCCTCTGCGCCAACGCCCTGATCGAGCGCATTGACGCCAGGGACGCGCGCGCCGTCTTCTACCGGAACGGCGCCCCCGAGGTCTTCAAGGTCATCGACCTCAAGGGCAAGTCGGCGGAGCGAAAGATCGCCGAACTGGCAAAGGCCATACGCGGATAACGCGCCGACGGCGGCGTTCCCTATCCCCGCCGTTCGCGGAAGAAGTCCCGGAGCAGCGCCATCGCCTCGTCTTCGAGCACGCCGGTGACGACATCCGGATGATGGTTGATGCCCGGATGGTCGAAAATGCCGAAGGTCGTGCCGCCGCCGCGCTTCGGATCGGAGACGCCCCAGATCACCGCGTCGGGACGCGCCAGGACGATGCCGCCGGCGCACATCGGACACGGCTCCTTCGTGACGTAGAGCCGCGTGCCCGAGAGCCGCCAGTCGCCTTTCGCCTGAAAGGCCGCGCTCAGCGCCAGCATTTCCGCATGGGCCGTCGCGTCGGACAGCATCTCGGTCTGGTTGTGTGCGCGGCCGAGGATGCGCGCGGCCGTCGGGTTCGGATCGCAGACGGCGGGATGCCCATCATGCGCCGGCTCCAGCACCGCCGGCTCCACGATTACGCAGCCGAGCGGCACTTCGCCATCCGCCGCCGCCTTCGCGGCTTCGCGCAGCGCCATCCGCATAAAATATTCGTCAAAGTTCGTCATCGCTCTCATCTCTTGTTTTGGTCTTACCCTTTGTTTTGGGGCCTTACCCCGCTTCGTCTCTTGTCTCCTGTCAGCCGCTGCTTGTTTCTCATCAGCCGCTTCTTGTCAACCGCCTCTTGTCAGATACTTCTCGCCTCTCGTCAACCGCCGCTCGTCTCTCGCTTCTCGTCAACCGCTTCTCGCCTCTCGACGTTCGTCAACCGCCTCTCGCCGTTCGTCAACCGCTTCTTGTCAGTCGCCTCTCGTCTCTCGTCAGCCGCTTCTTACCTCTCATCAACCGCTTCTCGCCGTTCGTCAACAGCCTCTCGTCAGCTGCTTCTTACCTCTCATCAGCCGCCGCTCGTCTCTCGCTTCTCGTCAACCGCTTCTCGTCTCTCGCCGTTCGTCAACCGCTGCTTGTTTCTTGCCTCCTGTCCCCTGTCCCTCCTGTCCTTGCCTCTCGTCGCTCGTCTCCTGTCCCTCCTGTCCTCGCCCCCTGCCCCCCGCCTCCTGTCTCTCGTCAGCCGCAAACGCTACCTGAGGGCCTTGCCGCCCAGAAGCTTCTCCGCATTGGCGAAGGTCAGCGCGGCGAAGTCCTCCGCCGTCTGGCCGCGTTGCGCCGCCAGGAATGCGCAGGTATGGCGGAGAAACGCCGGCTCGTTCGGCTGGCCGCGCATCGGCACCGGCGCGAGAAACGGCGAATCGGTCTCAATGAGCATTCGGTCGTCCGGCACGACGCGCGCGGCGGCGCGCACGTTGTCCGCCGCGCGGAAAGTGATGATGCCGGAGAAGGAGATGAAGAAGCCCAGGTCGAGAAAGCGTTGCGCGTATTCCGGCGTCCCCGTGTAGCAGTGAATGATGCCGCGTGAGGGAATCTCCTTCAGCAGCGCGACCGTGTCCGCGTCCGCCTCGCGCGTATGGATGACGACCGGCAGGTCGTGACGCCGCGCGTCCTCCAGCTGTTCGCCGAAGAGCTTCAGCTGTGCCGTGCGCGTCTCCGGCGCATAGTGGTAGTCGAGGCCGATTTCGCCGCACGCGCGCAGGGCGCCGCACGGCGCACCGCCGGCCAGGACGGACAGGTCGGGACACGCCCGCCCCGACTGGTCGCGGTCGTGGCCGAGCGCGACGACGACCTGCGGGGATTCGTCCATCGTCGCGGCGACTTGCGCGGCGGCGATAGCCGCGTTGTTCAGCGCCTCGGAACCGCCGACGGCCATCAGCTTCTGCACGCCTGCGGCCTTGGCGCGCCGAAGCATCGCCGCAATGACGGCGGGATCTGCCGTCTCAAAGTGACAGTGAGTATCGTAAAGGATCATACGGTTGCAGCTGTGAGCGAGTTTTCCGATTGAAGTTCTGCGCTTGGAGTTCAGAGATTGGAGTTCAGCAATTGGAATTTAGCGATTGAAGTTCAGAGAGTGATTGAAGTTCTGCACGGCGAAAGTCCCGTCCGAACTGACGTGGGGATGGAATCCGGATTGGCACGACCGTCTATTAGCACCGCGCTGATCGACCGCGCTTGTTTCGCACCCCGTGGCGATTCGTCTTCCGTCCGGCATGAAGTAGTTTGGAATTGTAGTTGTAGCTTGCAATCTGATTCCGCCTTGACCTTTGGCTATCTTCGTAATGCTTTGTCCCTTGGCTATCCTGATTCCGCTTTGACCGCTGGCTACCCTGATCCTCGTGACGCTTTGCCCCTTGGCTACCCTGATCCTCGTGACGCTTCGACCTTTAGCTATCCTCATCCTGATGACGCCTTGACCTTTGGCTATCTTCGTAAGGCTTTGACCACTGACCATCCTCATCCTCGCGACGCTTTGACCTTTGGCTATCGTTCAAGGAAGCGGCCGCCGCGCTTGCCGGTGAACCGTCCGTCTTGATAGGGGATGACGCCGTTGACCATGACGCATTTGACGCCCTCGGTGAACTGATGCGGAGCGTTGAACGTCGCCTTGGCCTTGAACTCCGCTTCCCGCCAGACGACGAGATCGGCGTAGGCGCCCTTTTCGATTCGTCCGCGGCCCCGGATGCTGAAGCGGTCGGCGACGACGGACGTCATGCGCGCGACCGTCTCCTCGCGACTGCAGCCGAGCGCGCGCACGCGGCGGTAGAATTCGGGCATCGTCGCATAGGCGCGCGGATGCGGATGGTCCGCGCCGAGCGGTCCCCACGGTGCGCGCAGGGACGCGTCGCTGCCGGGGACGATCCATGGACGCGAATAAATCTTCGCCAGATTCTCTTCGCTCATGCCGAAGAAGAACGCGCCCGTCTTGCATCCGTCGCGCAGGAGGATCTCGCAGACGAGTTCGCCGGGGGTGCGAGAGCGGCTGGTACTGGGTGCAAGGGGCGGAGGGCTGAACGCGGAATGCGGCGTGCCGGGAGCAGAATGCGGAGGGCAAGAAAGTGCGTTCCGCTGACCGCCGGAAAGCCCGCTCGCCAATTCAGAACTCCGGCTCGCATTGGGTGCGGAATACCCGAGAATCGCGGCAATGGTCTGGCCGCTGAAACAGCGGTTTTCCGGCGACCAGGTTCCGCCGATCATGACCGATGCCCAATCTCGGTCCGAGGCGTTGATTTCGTCGATGATTCGTGCGCGTTGCTGCGAATCGGCAAGGCGTTCCATCTCACCCTTGGCCGCACCGACCTGCGCCCAGTCGGGCAGGACGACGTCGAGGTCCGTCCCCGCCGCGCAATAGGGATAGCGGTCGCTGCCGAGCAGCAGGCCGTCCGCCATCGCGTGTTCGATCTTGTCGAGCACGGCGTCGAGCTTGTGCCAGTTCTGGGGTCCGCTCGTCTTCAGATGCGAGATCTCCGCGCGGATGCCCGTCGCCCGGACGAGACCGACGACCTCATCAATTGCCTCAAGGATGCGGTCGCCCTCGCTGCGCATGTGCGTCGCGTAATAGCCGCCTTTCGCCGCCGCGACCTTCGCCAGCGCGACGACCTCCTCCGGCGTCGAATACTTGCCGGGCTGATAGATGAGGCCGGTGGTCAACCCCCAGCCGCCTTCGTCCAGCGCCTGTTCGAGCAGGCGCGACATCCGGCGCAGTTCGTCGTCAGACGCCGCGCGCGGCGCATAGCCGACGACCGAGGAGCGCAGCGTATTGTGTCCGACGAACTGGACGGTGTTGACGGCGGGTTTCGCGGCGGCGAGGACGGCGCGGTACTCGGCGAGCGAGCGCCAGGTCAGGCGATCGCCGAGGAGCGACGCCCAGTCGGAGGAGAGGCGCGCCTCGCCGTAGCGCGGCGCGATGGAGCCGCCGCACTGTCCGTTGATTTCGGTGGTGACGCCCTGGGTGAGCTTCGAGGGCGCGTCCGGTTCGAGGACGAGATAGGCGTCGGAATGGGCGTGGGCGTCGATGAAGCCCGGAGTGACGAAACAGCCGGTGGCGTCGATGATGTCAACAACCCCGCCGAGGTCAAGGGCAATTGGCGAATCTACCGGTTGCCGAGGGGACGAGAAAGCGAAGGGGTTGGTTGGTGAAGGGGCGAGGGAGCCAGTTGATGAATTGGCGAGGGGGGTGGTTGGTGTGTTAGCCGGTTGACCAGTTGACCCGTCGTTGGAGAGGGGGCTGGTTGGTGTGTGGGTGAGGGGGGCGGTTGACGAGGAGGTGAGGGAGCCAGTTGATGAATCGACGAATTGGCCAATTGGCGGATTGGCTGGTTGACGAGTGAACGAATTAGCGAGTTGGACGGTTGATGCGTTGGACAGCGGGCAAGGAGTAGAATTATTGGATGGACGAGGAATGATGTCGATGATACGGTCGTCTTCGACGAGAACGTCGGCCGGGAAAGCGGGCTTTCCCGTTCCATCGATGACAATTCCGTTCTTAATCAATATCTTCATCTTCTATCACCTGATTGACCTCTACCTGCTTCACCGTCTCTGTTCAGCTTGGACTTTCTGTTCGCCTCGGAACTTTCCGTTCGCCTTGAAGTCTCTGTTAGCCTCGGAAGCTTTTCGTTCCTTCGGAACTTTCTGTTCACCTCGGAACTTTCATGCGGACATCACTCCGACTTCGTCGTCGTTCGTCCTTGGATGGTGTTCGTCGTACGCGTCGTCGTTCGTCGTTGGATGGTGTTTGCCGTACGCGTCGTCGTTCGTCATTGGTTGGTGGTTGCCGTCTTTATCCCTTCACTCTCGTCATACTGGTTGGCGTTCGTTCTGGGGCGCGCTCTCCTTGGTTGGTGTTCGTTATTCGTCTTCCCTGTCTTGCTCCGCCGCCTGGTCGGTGGTTGCCGGAAGGACGAGCGACGACGAAGTCGGAGTGATGTCCGCATTCAGCGAGAAATTCCGCATTGGCAGATGTACTGTCAGGGACGGGCCTCATGGCGACGAGCGATGGAACTGAGAACTTCATGACAGATGTAGCGCGAGAGCGGATTCATGGGAAAGGCGGCTGGTATCAGAGGCGGATGTAGCGAGAGAACGGATTCATGGGTACGGCGGCCGGTGTTCATGACAGATGCGGCGCGAGAGCGGATTCACGGGAAAGGCGGCTGGTATCAGAGGCGGATATAGCGCGAGAGTTTCAAGCGCAGGAGGTGCTCCAAGTCGGGAAGATCCCGGTAGGAGAGGGAGATGAGCTTCTTCCCTTCGCGCTGATAGAGGAACTTTTTCTTCCGCATGTTCTCAATGTACTCCGACGTGTTCATTCCCCAGTATTCGATGTAAAGGTCGAATTCGGGGAGGTAGAAGTCGGGACGAATCCGCGTGTCGCCGGCGACGATTATCCGCTCGTCGTATTCGTAGGCGATGGCGTTCTGGGCGAGCCAATCGCCAATCCGCTTCTCCCCCTGCGACTGGACGGCGACTTCGTCGACGGTGCGAAGCTGCTTCGCCGTCTCGACATTCGCCTCGAAGTTGGCATCCTCGTGCATCCGCTCCTCAAGGCAGTGCCGGCAATAGGGCTTGCCGTATTGGTCGATGCCGCGCTGCGATTCGGCGGCGGTGATCGGCTTGCGGCAGCGCGTGCACCAGTGGCGGCGGAGCGCCGTGCGACCGCGCGCTTCGCGCTCGCCCCTGGCGATGGCTTCGCTGGCGGCGGTGCGGACGTAATCTTTGTGCGACGGATTGCGGGCGATGTCGCGCAGGATGTCGAAGTCAAGGCGATTGAAGTGCTGCGCGCACTTGGCCGCCGCGCGGAGCATGAATTGGAGCGTCTGCTCGCCGCTTTCCCCTTCAATGGCCAGGAGAAGCGGCGACTTGCAAATGGCGGCGATGTCGCTTCGGCGGCCAATCAGCTTGTCCAGCGCCGAGGCGGCGGCCTTGCGGACGATCGGGAATTCGCTGCTTAGGAGTGCGAGAACTTCGCGATAGGCAACACCGCTGTCGGTGTTGCCGAGTTCGACGGCCCGTTGCCGGAGGCGCTCGAACTCATCATGTCGCGGATCTCTCATTCTCGTGCTTGTTCCTTTGGTTGATCGCCTTTCCTGTCGCCTTTTCCTGTCGGACTTCACTCCGACTTCGTCGTCGTTCGTCCTCTGACGCTCCTCCCGCTGCTCCGACTTTGTCGTCGCTCGTCCTTTACCTTCCTGTCAGGCCCAGCTCCGGCTGCTCCGACTTTGTCGTTTGTCCTCTGACGTTCTGTCAAGCCGCGAGACTGCGGCGGCGGTTGTCCTTTGCCGTTCCTTCCGGGACTTATTTGCCGACGATTTGCTGGAAGTACGGAAGGACGGACGGGAGCCAGACCTCCCGGTAGCCCGCCGCATTCGGATGGCAGCGGTCCGGCATCCACTTGACGACGTCACCCTTCTCGTCGAGGAATTTCGCGTTGAAATCGACCCAGATCACCTTCTCGCCGTCCGCATAGCCCTTGACCAGCGCGTTGACCTGCTCGTTGTTGACGCGGTTCGGATGCTCCGCCTTGTCGCCAAACGGGAAGATCGGCAGCAGCAGCGTCTTCGCCTCGGGCTGCTTGCGCGCGATCAGCTCAAGAATCCGCTTGATGCCCGCGGCGATGTCCGTCGGCCGGTCCTTGCGATGCCAGGTGTTGTTGGTGCCGATCATGAGCATGACGACCTTCGCCTTATAGCCGTCCAGTTCGCCGTTCTCGCCGCGCCAAAGCAGATGCTCGGTGCGGTCGCCGCTATAGCCGAGATTGAGGACCGAGTAGGTCTTCCGCAGTTCCGCCAGAACCGGGCCGCCGACATTGTCGCGATCCCAGTTGTGGGTGATCGAATCGCCGAAGAAGACCAGATCGATCTCGCCCTTCGACTCGGCGATCTGATTGCGCTTCTCCAGCATGCGGTCGAGCCACCAGCCGTCCATGCCGTCGATGCGCGTCGCCGGATAGACGGCGAACGGATTGTCCATGCGCACGTTCTCCGCGCGGACGAACGGCGCGTAGCGGTTCGGCGGCATCGGCAGCCCCGCGAGCGCGGCCTGCGCGTAGGGAAGCGCGGCCGCCGCCCAGAGCTCGTAGCCATACGCGCCGGGATGCAGCAGGTCGGGGAAGACCTCGCGCGGCAGCCGCCCGTCCGCCGTCAGGAACTGGTCGTTGAAGTCGAGCCAGAAGATCCGCCGGCCGTCCGCAAACTTCGCAATCTCCTTGTTGACGATTTCGTTGCGCCGGCGACAGCCGTCGTTCGCATCCGCTCCGCGCGGGAAGATCGCCGTCAGCACGACCTTGGCCGTCGGCTGCTTCGCGACGATGGCGCGGAGAATCTCGCGGATGCCAAGAATCGTGTCGACCGGCGGTTCCTGGGCGAACGGGAAGTGGCCCGAATTGTTGGTGCCGATCATCAGGAAAATCGCCTTCGCCGCGTAGCCGTCAAGCTCCCCGCCCTCGGTCAGGCGCCAAAGGACGTGCTCGGTGCGATCGGCGCTCGTGCCGAGGTCGAGCATTTTGAAGTCGCCCGCCGAGAAGTACTTCTTCAGCTGCGCCGAGCCGTGGCTTTCCCAGAAGTGGGTGATCGAGTCGCCGATGAAGACGACTTTCGCGCCGCCGTTGGTGACCGTCGCCATCTTCGCGTGGTGGCGCTTCATCTGCCAGCAGTCCGGATCGCCGTTCCATGCGGTCGGGGTGACGGCACGGATCGCTCCGAAGGACGTCGCGGCGCAGAGCGCCGCCGTCAGCAGCATTGTCGTCTTCATCGTTTCCCTCTTTCTGCTTCTGCCCGTCGGGGCGTCGGCTAGTTTCTGAAGCTGTGAATCGGGGCGGGAATGCGGCCCCTGCGGGCGATGAACTTCTCGCAGGAAAACTTCGACACCTTCATGATCGGCGCGTGGCCGAGCAGGCCGCCGAACTCGACGGTGTCGCCGACCTTCTTGCCGGCGACGGGGATGACGCGCACGGCGGTCGTCTTCTGGTTGACCATGCCGATCGCGGCCTCGTCGGCGATGATGCCGGAGATGGTCGCGGCGCTCGTCGAGCCGGGCAGCGCGATCATGTCCAGCCCGACCGAACAGACGCAGGTCATCGCCTCCAGCTTCTCGATCGTGAGTGCGCCCGCGTTCACCGCGTCGATCATGCCCTGGTCCTCGCTGACCGGGATGAACGCGCCCGAGAGCCCGCCCACGTAGGAGCTGGCCATCACGCCGCCCTTCTTCACCTGGTCGTTGAGCAGCGCCAGCGCCGCCGTGGTGCCCGGCGCACCCGGATGCTCCAGGCCGATTTCCTTGAGAATGTCGGCGACGGAATCGCCAATGGCCGGCGTCGGCGCGAGCGAGAGGTCGATGATGCCGAAGGGGACGCCCAGTCGCCGCGACGCCTCCTGCGCGACGAGCTGGCCGACGCGCGTGATCTTGAACGCCGTCTTCTTGACCGTCTCGCACAGCGTCTCGAAGTCGGCGCCGCGGCAGCTCCGCAGGACGTAGTTGACGACGCCCGGACCGCTGACGCCGACGTTGATGACGGCGTCGCCCTCGGTGACGCCGTGGAAGGCGCCCGCCATGAAGGGATTGTCGTCCGGCGCGTTGCAGAGGACGACGAGCTTGGCGCAGCCGATCGAGTCGCGGTCCCGCGTGCGCTCCGCCGTCTCCCGGACGATCTCGCCCATGAGCCGGACGGCGTCCATGTCGATGCCGGTCTTCGTCGAGCCGACGTTGACGGACGCGCAGACGTGTTCGGTCGCCGCCATCGCCTCGGGGATGGAGCGGATCAGCAGCTCGTCCGCCGGGGTCATGCCCTTCGACACGACGGCCGAATAGCCGCCGACGAAGTTGACGCCGAGCCGCTTCGCCGCGCGGTCGAGCGTCTTCGCGATCCGCACGAAGTCGGACGGCTTCCGGCAGCAGGCGGCGCCGACGATGGCGACGGGCGTGACGGAGATGCGCTTGTTGACGACCGGCACGCCGAACTCGCGCCCGATCTCGTCGCCGGTCTTCACCAGGTCCTTCGCCAGGCGCATGAGCTTCGCGTAGATCTGGTCGCACGTCACCTTCACCGACGCGTCGGCGCAATCGAGGAGGGAGACGCCCAGCGTGATGGTCCGGACGTCGAGGTTCTCCTCGAGGATCATCCGGTTGGTTTCCAGGACTTCCGAGATGTTGATCATGCCTTACACCCGATGCATCTTCTCGAAGATCTCCGCCTTCTGGCAGCGAATCTTCATGCCCATCCCGAGGCCGAGTTCGCTCAGGCCCCTGCCGAGCGTCTCGAAGGACTGGCGGCATTTCGCGAGATCGACGATCATCATCATGTTGAAGTAGTCCTGGACGACCGTCTGGGAGATGTCCAGGATGTTGACCTTCGCCTCGGCGAGGTAGGTGCAGGTCTTTGCGAGAATGCCGACCGCATCCTTGCCGACGACGGTAATGATTGCCTTCTTCATCTTTTACCTTTAACGTTTCCTGATCACCGGAATCTGGGCGGCGGCGACGGACTGGCCGAGCCGGCGCGCCTTCTCGTCGGGCATGAAGAGGTCGATCTTCTCCGCCCACTCGGGGTAGACGTCCTTGAGGATCCGCTTCGCGGTCTCAAGGATGATCTCGCCGCCGAGGCCGGACGTCACGCGGCCGAGGATCATCATGTTCTCATAGTCGTAGAACTCGTTGTACCACGGGATCGCGTGCGCGAGGAAGCGGCCGATCTCGAGATAGACCTGGAGCGCCCGGCCGTCGCCCTGCTCCATCGCGGCCTGCACGGCCTTGAGCCGTTCGGGCAGCTTCATCGCCTTCGGGAACCGGAAGCCGTATCGCTCGGCCAGCCAGTTCACCGCCTGCTGCGAGAAGGCCATTGCGCCGACGCCGTAGTCGCCCGACCACTCGTCCTTCGGCGCGCAGGGATTGAAGTCCACCGGCGCGAACGCGAGTTCGCAGATGCGGCCCGTCATGCGGCGCTTCGGGTCGACGTAGCCGACGGCCTCGGAAGAGCCCATCGCGACGCCGAGGATGCCGTTGCGGTCCATCGAGATCATGCCGGCGAGCGCGGTGACGTCGCCGTCGTTGTAGACGGCGAACGGCACGCCCCACTCCTGCTCCAGGCGGTAGAACATGTTCTGCCCCTGCTCGAACTTCGCGGGGTTCTGCTCTTTGACGGCGCGCAGGAGCGAGGCGAGGCCCAGCTTCTTGTCGACGAGGACGCCGGCCGTCGAGCCGCCGATCGCGTCCACGCGCGGCAGCGCCGCCGCGGCCTCCTTGAGCCCGGCCGTGAGCATCGAATAGTGGTACTCGGGGTCGGCCTGGTTGCGCGGATCCCACGGGAACTCCTTCGAGAAGACGACCTTGCCCCGCTTGAGCGCGGAGATCTTGAAGTCGGACGCGCCGAGGTCGAAGCCGATGCGGTTGCCGTCGGCGACGGTCTTCACCTGCTGCAGCCTTTCGTTGAACTCGGGCACCTTGGCGAGCGGCACGACGACCGCCTCGACGGGACGGCCGTAGATGGACGAGAAGAAGTCGTAGTCGAACGCGCGCGCGCCCTTCTTCGTGTAGGCCTTCGCCACCGGACGCACGACCGCCTCGGGGCCGGCGAGGTAGAGCTTCCAGCCGCCGGCGGCCCAGAGCGCGAATTTCGCGATGCGCTCGACGACGTGGCTGACGAACTTCGCGGCCTGCGGGTCGAGGCGCTTCGGAATCGGCAGGTCGTAGCGGAACACCTTGCCGTCCTCGCGCTCCCACGCGACCGCCACCACCGCGGCGTTCGCCTTCGAGTCGATGCCGTCGTAGACTTGCCAGAGCGCACTCATCGGCGCGACGAACTCCGGGTCGCGCGCGCAGACGCACTTTTTCTTCTTGCCGCAGGAACATGCCATGGTCTTTTCTCCTTGGTTGCTGTGTGAATGAAATCAGGTCGGCCGGTCCGGCGCGGCGGTCGGCGCGGCGGACCAGAGCGCCGCCGTCAGGTCGAGCGTCCGCAGTCCCAGCGCCCGCCGCATTGCGCGCGCGACCGCGCGGACGCCGAACACCTCCGTCTCGTAGTGGCCCGCGCAGATCATCGTCATGCCGCAGTTCTCCGCCGCGACGACGTCGCCCCAGTTCGCCTCGCCGGTCAGGTACACGTCGCAGCCCAGCCGCTGCGCCTCCTCGGCGAACTCGCCGGCCCCGCCGGAGCAGACGCCGATCCGGTGGCCGTCGCGCTCGCCGACGCAGCCGATGACGACGCCGTGATAGGCGAACGCCGGGCGCACCCTCTTCAGGCCGAGCAGCCGCGCGAGCTGCGCGTTGTTGCCGAGCGTCGGGTGCGCGTCGAGCGGCAGGTGGCAGGCGTAGAGCGCGAGGTCCGCGCCAGTCGCCGCCCGCACTACATTGCCGACGCCGCCCGTCAGCCGCCGGATGCCGCCGCCCCAGGAAATGCCGTGATGGACGACCAGCAGCTCGGCACCGGCGGCCGCCGCCGCCTTCACCGCGCGGACGCTCGCATCAACGGCGAACGCCACCGTCCTCACCTCGGCCCCCGCCTCCTCCGCCCGCCCGAGCTGCAGGCCGTTGACGGCGACGTCGTCGAAGGCGGCGACGTTCAGGGTGGCATCGAGCCAGTCGACGATCCGGGCGAGCTTCATAGCAGGGCGACGAACGCGGCCGCCAGGACCAGCGCGAAGGCCGCGAGCCGGCGGGCGGGCGTGACCGGGCGGACCGTCGGCGCGACCGGCGCGGCCCGGCCGTCGCGCCGCAGGACCTTCAGCACGCCGCGCAGCGCAAGCGGCACGCGCCCCTGCGGCGTCGCCAGCGCGGCGGCGGCGACGACCAGCGCGATCACGGCGATCACGCGGACGAGTTCAATGATGTCGTGTCCGCTCATGGCCTACTGGAGCGCCGCGAGAATCTCCGGCAGCAGCTGTTTCTTGCGCGAAAGGACGCCCGGCATCAGCATGGTGCCGCTGTCGCCCCGCCGGTAGGGCAGCGCACGGCGGACGGCGTCGTTGCCGGCGAAGAGCAGCTCCGAATTCCCGTGCGCGGGATCGGTCACCATCAGCGCCATGAAGTCGAGGCCGCCCTCCTGCACCATCTTCTCCATCGCCGCAGCCAGCTCCGCCTGCTGCCGGTGGAAGACCGTGAGGTTGGATTCCTCGACCTGCGCCAGGACGAACTTGCGGCCGCCCGTCTCGTAAGTCTTCGCGTCGTTGGCCAGCGCCTGTTCGGCGGACATCGAGGTGAGCGCGGAGGCGACGGACATGATTCCGTCCATCACCGCCTGGGCGCTCTCGCCGCAAAGCCGCTCAAGCCACGCGCACATCTGGCGGTCGGCGTCCGTCGTCGTCGGGGACTGGAAGAGCAGCGTGTCGGCGACGATGCCGGCCAGCAGCGCGCCGGCGATTTCGCGCGTCGGACGGTGGCCCGCGCCCCGGAACATCCGCGCGACGAGCGTGCAGGTCGAGCCGACCACGTCCGCCGTATAGCGGATCGGGTCGCGCGTCGCCGCGAAGGCGATGCGGTGATGATCGACGACCTCGATGACGGGCAGCTCCTCCAGGCCGGGAATGCCCTGGCCCGTCTCGTTGTGATCGACGAGGATCATCCGGTAGGGCGGCTCTTCGGCAAAGGCGCGCTTGAGCAGGGTTCCGACCAGGCGCCCCCGCTCGTCGACGACGGGGAAGTGGTTGTGCGAACTGCGGATCGCCGTCTGGCGGATGTCGTGGATGCAGTCCGTATCGACCAGCGGCTCGGTCCGCTGCAGCGCGACCTCGCCGACGGGCATCAGCAGGTCGGACTTGGCGATGAAGAGGGAAATCAGCCGCGCGGGCCGGAGCATGCCGACGTAGCGGCCCTGCGCGTCGCGGACCGGCAGGGAGGACTCGCCGCTCGATTCGAGCAGCTTCAGGGCGTCGACCAGCGGCACCGCGGCGTCGATCGACGGCACGGACGCGTCCATCAGGTCGCGGACGCGCACGTAGACGTCGCGACAGGCGCGGATCGGCTCCAGCCCGAACCGGTCGAAGACCCACTTCGCGCGCTCCGGCAGGCGGCCGGCGCAGATCGCCTCGACCTCGTCAAGGCCCGTGCGCCGGCGGAGATCCGCCAGCGCACAGGCGCTCATCACCGAATCGACGTCGGGATTGCGATGGCCGCAGACGAAGGTCTTCATCAGGCGCCGGCCCCGGAGACGGAACCGATGATCTTGACCATGGGGAGGAACATCGCGATGACGATCGTGCCGACCACGAGCGCGAGGACGATGATCAGCGCCGGCTCGATCGCCGCCGTCATGCCGGCGACGGCGTTGTCGACCTCGTCGTCGTAGGTGTTGGCGATGCGCGTGAGCATGTCGGCCAGCGCGCCCGTCTCCTCGCCGACCTCGACCATCGAGACGACCATCGGCGGAAACACCTTGCACGCGGAGAGCGGCTGCGTCATCGACTCGCCCTCCTTCACCGAGTCGTGCACGTTCTGGATCGCCTTCGTCAGCACGCGGTTGCCCGTCGTGTCGCGGGTGATCATCAGCGACTGCAGGATCGGCACGCCGGAGGAAAGCAGCGTGCCGAGCGTGCGGGTGAACTTCGAGACGGCGGAACGCTGCGCAAGCGTGCCCGTCACCGGCATCTTGAGCTGGAGGACGTCGAAGAAGTAGGCGCCCTTCTCGGTCTTGCCGATGATCTTCTTGATGATCACGAGCGCGACGACGACGGCGAAAATCTGCAGGCCGTTGTGCTGCACGAACTCCGACGCGTCCATCACGAACTGCGTGACCGGCGGCAGCGCCTGCCCGCCGAGCATATCGCTGAAGACCTGCTGGAACTTCGGGATGACCGCTATGAGCAGGAACGCCGTGATGCCGACGGCGGCGACCAGGACGACGATCGGGTAGATCATCGCGCCCTTCACCTTGTTCTTGATGCGCTCGCTCTTCTCGGCGAATTCCGCCAGCCGCCCGAGGACGACTTCCAGCACGCCGCCCGCCTCGCCGGCCTTCACCATGTTGACGTAGAGGTGGTCGAAGATCTTCGGGTACTGCGTCAGCGACTCGGAGAAGGTGCCGCCGGCGGCGATGTTCTCCGAGATGCCGGTCAGCGCCTCCAGCATCTGGGGGTCCTTCATCTGGCGCTTCAGCACCTCGATGCCGCGCATGAGCGGCAGGCCCGCGTTGACGAGCGTCGCCAGCTGGCGGGTGAACTGGGTCAGGACCTTCGTCTTGATCTTGCCCCGCATCCAGCTCGGCAGCTTGATATTGAGGTTGATCTCCCGGTTCAGGCCCGACTTCGCCTTCGGCTTGGCCGCGGCCTTTGCCTTCGGCTTCCCGGCGGCGGCGGACGGAGCGGACGCGCCCCGCACCTCTCCCAGCGCCGTCGGCAGCAGCCCCTGCGCCCGAACGGCGGCAATCGCCGCATTCCTGTCACCGGCCTCGACCCTGCCGCGCCGCTCGGCGCCGGAGGAATCCTTCGCAATGTACTGAAATGTCGCCATAGGGATAAATCCTCACTCTATTTTCCCGGATTATATCATTTCCCAACGCAGAAACGGGAAAAAAGATTGTCCAGGAGATCGCTCGAATAGACCGCCCCGACCAGGGCGCCCAGCCGCTCGGAAACGCTCCGGACGGCATTCGCCGCCAGCACGAGCTCGGACGGGCCGGCGGCGTCCCGGCCGGAAACCAGGGGCGAAAGGAGGGAGACGCACGCCAGGAGGGGCGCCGTGTCGGCCTCGGCGTCCGGACCGTCGGCGTCCGCCGTCCGCGCCGCCAGTTTCGCGACCAGCGCCCGCTTCAGCCGTTCAAGGCCCTCGCCGGTCTTCGCCGAGACGTTGAGTCCGTCGTCCCCGTGGCCGAGGTCGCACTTGGCGTGCAGCCGCAGCACGCGGCCGTCGTCCGCCCCGAACCGCTCGAACGCGCCGAGGGCCAGCACGACGTCCGCCCTCGCCACCAGGTCTTCGGCCCGCCGCACGCCCTCCGTCTCGACGGCGTCGGTCGCCGTGCGCAGCCCGGCCGTATCGACGAGGCGGATCGGCCAGCCGTCCAGGTCAAGCCCCTCTTCGATCGCGTCACGCGTCGTTCCGGGCGCGTCGCTGACGATGGCGCGCTCTTCCTCCAGCAGCGCGTTCATGAGCGACGACTTGCCGGCGTTCGGCGGCCCGGTCAGGACGACGAGCGCGCCGCGGCGCAGGATGCGCCCCTCGTTCGCCCGGCGGATGGCCGAACGGAGGCGGTCCAGGAGGTCCGAGAGCCGGACGCCGACGGCCGGCAGGAAATCCGGCGGCAGCTCACCCTCGTCGAGGTCGAGCGCGTGTTCGAGCTGCGCCGACAGGTCGAGGGCCGCCGCGTAAAGGTCCTGCAGCTCGCGCTGCCTGCGCCCCGAAAGCCCCGCCAGGGCGGCATCCGCCGCACGCGCCGTCTTCGCGTCGACGAGCGACAGGACGGCTTCCGCCTGATCGTAGTCGAGCTTCCCGTTCAGGAAGGCGCGTTGGGTGAATTCCCCGCGCCGCGCCAGCCGCGCGCCGGCGGCGAAGCAGGCTTCGAGCACCCGCCGCGGCGTCACCGCGCCGCCATGGCACTGGAATTCGACCACGTCCTCGCCGGTGTACGAGTGCGGCGCCCGAAAGGCGAGAACGACGGCTTCGTCGAGGAGGTCCCCCGCCTCGCGCCCCGCGTCCGCCGGCCGCCGGGGCGAACGGAGCTTCGCGACCGTCGCTCCGCCGACCTTCGGCTGACGGCCCGTCAGCCGCACGGCGATCGCCAGGGCCTCGGGACCGCTGACCCTGACGACGGCAACGCCACCGCGTCCGGACGCGGTGGCGATCGCCGCTATCGTCTCTCCGCCGATCACGCCCTACGCGATGCGCACCCTCATTTCGCCGCCCGGAAGAACCGGCGCATCTCTTCGGCGGTCTGGCAGGCGGCCAGGCGGCTGTAGCCCTCGTCCGCGCGCAGTGCGCGGGAAACGAAGCTCATCAGCTGGAGATACGGCGTCTGCTGCTCGCTGTTCGCCAGCGTCAGCACGATGATCGACAGCGGCGAATTGTCGATTGTCTCGTAGTCGGGAATGCAGCCGTTCGCCGTGCCGGAATTGTCGAGGATCGCCACGGCGCCGGCGATGCCGGTCACCTCCGACGTGCGGCCGTGCGGCACGGCGATGCCGTGGTCCAGGCCCGTCGGCATCGACTCCTCGCGCTTCAGGACGGCCGCCGTCGCCTCGGCGACGTTCCGCACGTGGTTGGGACACGCCTTCGCGATCTCTCCGACGAGCTTCTCGATCGCCTCCCGCTTCGACGAGGCGCGGAACTTCGGCAGCATCACGAACCCCTGCAGGTAGCGCCCGACGCCGGAGCGGACGGCCTTGGCGGCCGCCGGATCCTTCAGGACGTGCTCCATGTCCTCGCGGCGGATCGGCTTCGAGATGGCGCGCGTCAGGTCGTTCATCTGGCTGGCGACCTCCATCCACGCCGTCATCACCATCGCCTCCTCGGCGGGCGTGCAGGCGAAGCGGATCGTCCGCTCCTCGCGCTGGATGGAGAACTCGATGTCGTCCATCGCCGCGTTCCAGATATGGTCGTCGTGCGACAGCTCCGTCAGGTAGAAGCCCTCGTTGCGCAGCTCGAAGACGAGCTTGGCGAGCATGATCTGGGCCACTTCCTCGGAGGCCATCTCGAAAGTCACGTGGCGCGACTCGTCCTTCGCGGCCTTCGGATGGCGGACGCCCTTCGCCTTCGGCGCGAAGAGCCCGACCAGCGCCGGCGGCGCGACCACGGTCGTGACCAGCGTCATCAGGATGCCGATGCCGAAGATCTCCTGCGTCAGGTAGCCCGAGGAGAGCCCGAGGCCGGCGATGATCAGGGCCACTTCGCCGCGCGGCACCATGCCCGCGCCGATCCGCAGCCCGCCCAGCACGTTGAAGCCGCAGCACATCGACGGGATCATGCAGCCGAGGATCTTCGCGGCGACGGCGAGGAGGGTGTAAATGCCGCCGAAGACCAGGACGGGCCGCGAGCAGAGCGCCGTCACGTCGACCATCATGCCCATCGCGCAGAAGAAGATCGGCACGAGGAAGGTGTAGACGGGCGAGAGCATCTCCTGGATCGGATGCTTGAGGTCGGTGCGCGAGAGCGCCAGGCCCATCACGTAGGCGCCGATGATCATCGCCAGCCCCATGTACTCGAAGAAGCCCGCGAGCACGAGCGCGAGGCCGAACGCCATCGTCGCGATGACCACGGGGCTCTTGAACGCGCTCTTGAGAAACTTCGCGATCCACCGCGCGGCCAGCAGGGAGATCGCCGTCGCGCCGAGCCAGACGCCGAACGCCCGGAGCGCGACCAGGCCGATCGCGCCCCAGTTCATCGCGTTGCCGCCGCCGGCCTTCGCCGCCGCCGCGTGGTTTGCCGCGATGATGCCGTTGCCGATCGCCAGCACGATGAGGCCGAGCACGTCGTCGATCACCGCGCCGGCCATGATCGTCACCCCCTCCTCGGAGTCCATCTTCTTCTTCTCGGAGAGGATGCGCGCCGTGATGCCGACCGACGTCGCCGTGGACATGATGCCCATGTAGAGCGGCGCCTCGCGCGTCATCGCCTCCGCCAGCGGGATGCCGGCCAGCGCGTGTTCCCCGCCGGCGGCGAAGCACGCGAAGAACTTCGGCAGCAGGAAGACGGCGCAGAGATCGCCGAAGACGAACGAGACGATCACGCCCCCGAGGCCGACCGTCAGCCCGACGAACGAGTACCGGAGGAACATCTTCAGGTTCGTCTCCAGCCCCGACAGGAACAGGAGGATCACCGAGGCCAGCGTCGCGATGCCGTAGAGCGCCGGCGACGTCGCGTCGAACATATGCCCCGTCCGCTGCGCGATCTCCCGGAGCTCTCCGCCGTGGAAGAGGCCGCCCGCGAACAGCCCGTCGCCGATACCGATGCCGCCGAGCGCCCACGGCCCGATGACGATGCCGGCCGCCAGCTCGCCCAGGATCGACGGCAGCTTCAGCAGGGAGGCGAGCGCCCCGCCCACGCGGGCGGCGAACAGGATGACGCCGATCTGCAGCACGAAGAACATCATCTCCTCGACTCGCGGCAGCCCGAAGTTCGGATAGGGCTGCGTCACCTCATGGGCGGCAAAGGCCCCGGCCGCCGTCATGCAGAGGGCGGCTGCCAAAAGCATCTTCTTCTCTTTCATTGCGCTTCGCTTCGTTTCGGCGGGCGGTCGCCTGCGCCTACAGGTATTTTCCGACTATCGCCTCGTATTCGGCGGACTGCTCTTCCATCGACTCGACCATCTTGAACTGCGTGCGGCAGCGCACCAGGTTGTGATCGTCGCAGGCCGTGCGGAAATACGTGTCGCCGGCCAGGTAGTCCGTCAGGAAGCGGATGCCGATCGTGAGCGTGATGAGCCGGCCGGAGAACGCGAGGTTCGCCTGCTCGGCCTCGGTCAGGAACTTGGCCTGCGCGAGATAGCCCCTGACCAGCGCCTCGAAGTACTCCTTCTTCGAATAGACCTTCGAGAGGTCGCGCTCGTCCTCGGCGGCGGCGGCGGAAGACGTCCGCACCATGTCGCCGAAATCGTAGAGCGCCGAACCCGGCATCGTCGTGTCGAGGTCGATGACGACGTTGGTGCCGTCCGGCGCCAGCATCACGTTGTTGATCTTCGTGTCGTTGTGGGTGATGCGCTCGGGAATCTCGCCCTTCGCCATCATCTCGACGATCTTCGCCGCCTCGCCGCGACGGCGATTGACGAAATCAAGTTCGGCCCGCACGCCGGCCCTGCGCCCCTTCACGTCCGCCGCCGCCGCCTCGTCCAGCAGGCGGATGCGGTCAACCGTGTCGTGGAACTTCGGGATGACCGGCAGCAGCTTCGGCTCCGGCAGGTCGGCGAGCGCGTTCTGGAAGGCGGCGAACGCGCCGGCCGCCAGCTCGGCCTCGGCCGGATCGCTGATCACGTCCACGCTCCGGTAGCCTTCGAGAAAGGCGTAGAGCCGCCACGGGTTCTCGTAGCCGACGACCTCCAGCGTCCTGACGCCCTTGCCCGCGAGGTGGCGGGTGACGCGCAGGATGTTCGCCTTCAGCACCGCCTGATCGAACGCGTCGGTCACCCGCTGAAGGATGTAGCGGCGGCCCGACTTCGTCTCGACCTTGAAGGTGTCGTTGATGTGCCCCGATCCGTAGCGGCTGACGTCGGTCTGGTCGGCGACCCCCATCGACGCCAGGGCCTGCGCCAGCTCTTCCCGTGAATATTTCCTGTCAGACATGTCCGCTCCCGCTCTCGAAAAAAGATGCGGCCAATTATATCAAAAATTGCCTGCCGCTGCGCTCGTCCCGCAGCGGTGCGGAGATTCCGGACGCCGTCGCCCCGGCGGCCGGGTCAGGGCGCCGTCTTTCCGCCGAAGCCGCGCAGCAAGGCCCGTTTCCGCGCGTTGTCGGCCGACGGCCGGGTCCTCAGCGGTCCGTCCGCCTCGCGCTCGACATCCCACGCGTGCCATTCGCGGAACGCATGATACGTCCAGCTCCACCCGTATTCTTCGAAAATCGAAATGCAATCGGCGAGATACTGTTCAGCGTTCGGCGCCCAGGCAATCGCCGAGAACTCCCCAACATAGATGACTGCCCCATGGCGTTTCTGGAAATCGAGCACCGGTGCGAGCCGTTCCCTCAAATAGTCCTTGTCCCAACCCCGCCGGTCATTCGGATAGGCGACGGGCGTGAATTTGGCCGGATTCGTCTGCACCACCCCCTGATGCGTATAGGCGTGCGGGTAATACATGTGGACTTGATAGATGATGTCAGGCAAATCCGAGACCTTCATCCATTCGTAGGCTTCGGGACCGTCCGAGCAAAGCGATTCGAAAATGATCGGCGTCACCGGATCGATCGCGCGGATCGCCCGTGCGGCGCGTTCCTGCAGGGACCAGTAGTCGCAGCCCGCCGCGCCCTCCTTCTCCTGCGTAGGCTCGTTGAAGAGATCGTACCCCCAGATCCGCGGATGGCCCTTGCACCGCCTCGCGATCATCCGCCAGACGTCGATGAAGGCCTCGGCCAGCTGCGGATCGTGGAACATCGCCTTCTCGCGGTCCATCCGGCTGCCCCCCGGCGGCACGTGGACGTCAACCACGATGTCGATGCCGTAGCGCTCGGCCCACGGCAGGACGTCGTTGACGAGATGATCGACTTTCGAGGCGATCCAGCGCCGGTAGTCGGCGACGTCGCGGTTCGCCTCCGGATTTCCCCAGCCGCGCACCATCTGATAGCGCGCGAGCGTCACCCCCCAGTCGTGCAGCGTCTTGAAGTCGTCCTCCTTGCAGGCGGTCGACGGCAGCATCACGCCCCGCTGCACGGGACGCGCCAGCACGCGCTCAGAATAGCGGCACTTGGTCGTGGAGCGGTCGACCGGGAAAAGCGGCGGCGCCACTTCGAGCCGGAGCGAAGCGAGATTGAAGTCCACGGCGCCGGTCGTGTTCTGGAGTCCGAGGTAGACCTTGCCCTTCCCCGGCTTCATGTTCCGCAGGTTGAAGGTCATCTCGATCGGCTGCCACGACCAGTCGCCCTCGCGCTCGGGGCCGGTCAGATACTGCGTCTGGTTCGCCGCCTCGTCGACGAAATACAGCATGACCTTGAATCCGTGATAGGAAACGTTCGCCCGTTTCACGCCCTTTCCGCGCGCGAGGACCGTCACCTTGACCGTCTTCCCCGCGAAGCGCGAAAAGTCGAAATCCGCCGCGGCCATCGCCGTCCCCTTTTCGCCCAGGGCGATCGACAGCACGTCCTTTTCGAGCGTCGCCCCCGCCGGGAGGCTCCAGTCGAGGCGCGGCACGGCGTCCGCCTCGCGCACATTCTTCGTTGCGACCGCCGGCGCGTGCGGCGCCGGCTCGATGAGGTTGCCCGCGAGCGCGAGGCCGTCGCAGCCAATGGCCGTCACGGGCGACGCGCCGCCCGAAATGACGTTGCCGACGAGCGCAATGTCGCGCAGCGCCCCGAGGGGCAGCGGCTTGCCCGCAATGTTGTTCCCGCCGACGAGAATCCCGCCGCCGCAATCCCGGATGACGTTGCCGCGCACGACGACGTCATGGCTGCTGCCGCCCTCCAGCCACTCGTACTCGGGGGCGATCCTCATCGCATGGCATTCGACGCGCTCGAACGTGTTGTTTTCGATCACGCCCTGCGAACCCCTGATCCTCAGGCCGAGCGCGCGGTTGTGGCCGAACCGGCAGCGGCGGATTTCGAATCCCGAGCCCTGCGCCCGGGCGGAAATCACCGCGTCGCCGGGCTTCAGCGCGGACGCGTCGTCGACGGTGAGCTCGAAGGCCGTCCTGCAGCCGTCCGCGATGCCCGGCGGAATCTTGAAGCGCTTCAGCGCCGCGCGTTCCGCGGCCGTGGTCGGCGCGCGCGCGGACACGCGCACGACCCGCATGTCCGGCAGCGGCTTCCCGTCGCGGGACATCGCCTGCGCGACGTCGCCCGCATGGAACACGGACGGAATGTACTCCACCAGCCGGATGCGGTTGCCCTTCACCGCGCCAACGATGCCGTACATCCCGGAGATGTTGACCGCGTCGTCGCAATGGTATTCCGCAACGCAGTCGAGGAGCTTCGGGCCGACGACCGCGCGGCGGCTCATGAATCCGTCGTGGTTCCCGCTCCGCAGCCGCCGCACCGCGCGCGGCGCAAAATCGTCTTCCGGCGCGCGCCGCAGCAGGCGACACGCCTTGTAGACGTTGCCGCTCGCCAGGTGTTCCTCGAAGCCGCGACCGCCGGGCGTCGAATAGACGGTGATGTGCTCGAACCGGCAGCCCGCGCAGTTCACCGAATAGACCGTATCGCGCTCGCTCACGTGATCGCCTTCGACCTTGCCGGCGGGCGCCGGCATCGGCCACACCGCGTAGTCGCCGACATCGCCGCGGCGGTCGCGTCCGCCCGAGACGCGGAACGTGTCCGCGCCGGTCTTCTCGATCCGGAACCCGTCCCAGCAGCGCATCGGATTCTTCCAGTCGAGCGTCTTCGCGTCGTACACCTGGAACGGCCACGGCGACCCGCCCGCCGGCGGCACCGGATAGCCCGCCAGCACCTTGACCTCCAGCGTGCCGTCCGCAGCGCGCGAAAGGATCTTCGCCTGCGTGAACGGCAGTTCGGCGTAATCGAGCGTGACGTTGCGGAGCGTCACGTTCGTGCAGTTCACGAGCCGGAAGAATCCGAGCTGCTTCAGGCCGCGCAGCTCGCTGCCGCCGAAATCGATCGTGACGTCCGAAACGCCCGCCAGTTTCAGATACGCGTCCTTCCCCTTCGGGGCGAGCGTGTAGAGGTCTTTCCGGACATCGATCGTCCGTTCGCCCTTCGCGAGCCGCCGGCGCACGGAGTCGAGCGGGTCTTCCGTCGCCTTCGCGCGGTAGGTCTTGCGCTGCACCGCATCCGGACGCCACCCGTGCGTCGAACCCTGCACGTACGTGATCGACTTGGGACCCCTGAGGTTGCGGTAGACCAGCGTCAGCGAATCCGGCGTGGAACAGGTGTCGCCCAGCCCGGCGAACGCAATGTCCACGGGGCAGGTGATGCGCTTGGCGAGGAACACCGGATCGAAATACGCCATGTCGTCGAACCAGCACGCGGGACGGTAGGTCGACTTCATCCGTCCGAGCGTCGACTGCCCCTTCCAGTCGCAACCCCACGAGCCGTTGGCGTTCATCTTCGTCACGCCCGGCACCAAGGCCGCCGCCCAGTAGGCCTGCCAGTCGCCCTGGCTACCGCCCGAAAGCGTGAGCGTCCTTCCGTCCCATTCCGGCAGCGTCTTGAGCCATTGGACGTAGCGCACGGCGCGCAACGCGCAGTATTTCCAGTAGCTCGTTGTGCGCGAGCGATTCGAGTCGGGATCGAAGCCGTATTCGAAACCGGGCCGACAGATGGACGCGAAGAATTCCTTCACGTAGGCCGCGCCCTTGCCGAGGTCGAAGCCGTTCGCGGAAACGGTCATCTGAATCCGGTCGTGCGGCGGTTTTTGGGGGATGGGCAGATCGTCATGCGAAGCGCCGCGATAGCACGCCTCGACCGGCAGCCGGTGGGAGGCCGAGGCGACGACCGGCACGGTAAGCCAACCGGTGACCGGACGCGGCCCCGCGCAGGCGATCGCGACCGCGTAGGTCCTGACGGCCGCATCCGGGGATTCGACCGGCTTCACCTCGGCGGTGAGCGGGACCTTCGACAGCTCCTTCAGGCATCCGGACCAGAACGCATCGAAGTCGCGGGGTTCTTCGGCCATGGGAATCTCGCCTGGCGCGACGAGCGCCCCGCCCTGGAAGAAGACGCGCTTCTCCCAGGGGTGTTTCTTCGGCACGCGTTTGCCGTCCTTGGTGACGACATTGGCCTCGACCAGCACCCAGCCCGGGGTGTCGCTCGCTGTGCGGATGACATAACCTCCGGCGGGAAACGGCAGCGCCGCCCGGCCCTTCTCGCGCTTGCCGTCGTCGCCGCGCCGTTCCCAGTCGACGAAATACGCGCCGGCCGGCAGCGGCTCGTTCACGCCTTCGAGCTTGAGCGTAAGCACGATTTCCTCGCCGCGCCCGAAACACGTCTTGCCGCCTGGCGTCGTGCCGGAAATCGACGCGCCGTCCCAATTGACCGCCGCGAGCGAAAGCGCGGCGCAAAACGCGCAGTACAGGAACGCCAGTCCCTTCATTTCATTCTTTCTCCGCCGATTCGCTTATTCCGCTGCAATCGGACAGGCGACGCGGAAGCCGTTCTCGCCCCACCCGGCGGAGGACGGATAGCTGCCCCGGAAGGCGCTGCGGCATTGCGCACCCTCCGAACGATGCCATCCGCCGCGCACGGCACGATTGCTGCCGCTCGTCGGTCCGGTCGCGGGATCAACCTCGCTGATGTCGTCCTGATACCAGTCGAGGCACCATTCCATCACGTTGCCGAACAGGTCGTAGATTCCCCAGGCGTTCGGCGCATACGACCCCACCGGAGCGGAACCGAGTTCCGGACCGGAATTCTGCGGTGCCAACGAGGAGGTTTCTCCGCTGTTGTAGCGATAGCGGGCCAGCAAACCGAGATTGGCGTCTTCGGTTTTGCTCGCAAGGTTCTGCCCGCTGTACAGCGCGGCGCCCTCGCCGGCGCGGCAGGCGAATTCCCACTGGGCTTCGGTCGGCAACGTGAAGCCGGAAAGGCCCGAGAGGTTGCGCAGACGGACGATAAATCCGTCCGAGCCAACCACCGTGTCATACGAACAGCAGTCGACCGGACGTGTCGCGTAATAGTCGGGGTGGTTGAAATACGCCGGCTTCAGTCCGGTCAGATGCTCGTACTGCCGCTGCGTGATTTCGTAGACGCCGATCCAGTAGTCCGCCTCCAGCGTGACCTGATGCGCGTATTCGTTGCCATTGTTGCGGCCGAGTTCCGTTGTCGGGGAACCCATCGTCCAGGTCACGTTCGCGGCGGGGATGTGGCGCAGGACCAGCACGTCGGTCTTGTAGCGCTTGTCCTGCACGCCGCCCGGCAGCGCCGCCGCGCTCGAATAGTAGTTCACGGTATTGGCGGCCTTGAGATCGACCGCCATGATCTCCGGCGGACAGTCGAGCGCCCAGGCCTTGACGCCGATGCGGATTTTGGAATCGGTGATGACGTGATTCGGCCACGCCTTGTGGGGCAGCCACGTGAGCGTATGCTCGCCCGCCGCGACTTTCTTGTTCGCAGCTCCCGAGACGTACCACAGATTCTCGTCGCCAATCGGCGCCCACACCTCGTCCGCCACATTCGTTTCGACCGACAGCGTGACGATCGCCGGTGCGCTCAACGTGTACGCGACCGTCACCTTCCGCGTGGTCGGGTCCTGCGTCGACGACACGTTCGACACCTGCGGCGCGTCCGCCCAAACCACCGCCGCGAAAACCGACGACGCGAAAACCAATGCGTGCTTTTTCACTTTGTGCCTACCTTTCTTTTTGCTGGTCAGCGAATGCAAATGACACCCGCGAACCGCCGTTCCGAATTGAATTGCGACAACACCGAAAATTGCTCCGCACCGCATCTCGCCTCCAGGCTCGGCAGCCGGGCGAAGCCCTCATCCGTGGCGACGGATTCCATCGTGCCGACCATCGCGTAGGCCTCCGAGGCGCAGACCCTGATCACCGATCCGCTTACGATGCAACTTGCCGCGTGGACCGCGCCTGCGAGCGAAATCAAAGCGGCGCAAATCAGTAGTTTTTGCATTTCCTTTGCCCTTTCATTTGGCTCTCACCCAAATCATGACATTTTCTCCGATTTTCCCCCATATTGTACATTTTTTTTTTTTTTTCCTGTCAAGGGGCAATTTGTGGGGAATTTGCGGGGCAATTCGGGGCAATTGTAATGCGTCACTGCACAGCCGAGGGGCTTATCCCCACGGCTCACCGCCGGGGCGCCGCCCAGCCGAGTACCCGGCGTGACCCCACGCCGTGGCGCTGACCAGCCGAGTACCCGACGTGACCTCACGCCGTGGCGCTGACCAGCCGAGTACCCAACGTGACCTCACGCCGTGGCGCTGACCAGCCGAATACCCGGCGTGACCCCACGCCGTTGCGCCGCCCAGCCGAGTACCCGGCGTGACCTCACGCCGTGGCGCTGATCAGCCGAGTACCCGGCGTGACCTCATGCTGTGGCACTGACCAGCCGAGTACCCGGCGACCGTTACCACGCCCCGCA
>JBJEWA010000123.1:0-1550 GCA_051884805.1 Kiritimatiellia bacterium
TCACGAGGCCGCCGTCCGCTTCCGCAACCTCATCGATGCGGTACATTCCGCCGCCGCCGTCGCCGGGGGCGTAATAACCGGCGGTCGTGCAGTACATGCCGACCGCAAGGCCCTCGTCCGCGGCCATCGCCTCCACGCTGTCGTACGCGCTCGACCCGCCCTTCGATCTGTCGAACATCGCCTTCGCCTGCTGCAGCGTAACTGCTCTCTGGTTCATCGTCATACCTCCTCCGGGATTCTGGAATAGCTGATCTTCAGCGCGGCGATGGGCAGCATGCATCCCTTCAGCACCGCCGCGTCATTGCACAGGCGCAGCGCGTCCGGCTCCGCCGCCGCAGTGATCGTTCGGTCCACGGTGATTTCCTCCGTTCCGTCCGCGGCGATCCGCCGCAGCATGCAGCGCATCGTCCCATCCTCCGCCGTGCGGATGAAGGTGAACCGGCGGTCCAGCGCCGAATAGCTGGCTTCGCTCTTGGAGCCTCCATAGGCGTTCATGCCGAACTTGTGCTCGGCAAAGCCGTTTTCACCCGTCGTGTCCGCAGGATAATAAATCCAGCCCGGCGAATCCGCATCGTCCGCCAGCAGAGTAACCGGCACGTCATACTTGCTGATCACCTCGTCCGTGCAGGCGTAGTCCGACGCATAAATATCCATCGTCCAGCTCTTTCCCTTGAGAAACGACAGGTCGAGCTGAATGTAGTCCTTTCCGCGCTTCGAATGTGCGTACACGCCCTTTTCGCTGAACGCGGGCGCGCCGTACACCGCAAACTCCGGCGCGTCCGGGCTGTCGCACAGAAGCGCATCCGCCTCTCCGCGCGTGAAATCCCAGTTCATTTCAACCCGTTCCAGCTCTCCGAACACGAAATACTTGAAATACACGTCCGGGACAAACATCCCGCCGACCGCTTCGCTGATGCGGCTGACCTCCTCCGCGCTCGCCGCATCGATGTTCTCTCTGGCCTGCGCCCGCTGAGCTTCATCCAGCGCCTGCGCGCCGTTGTACTGCACGGCGTCGCCCTTGACCTCGCTCAGCAGTCCCCAGTATTCGCCGTCCTCCAGCGGCGTTCCCGCCGGCACGTCCCGCTTCGCCATGTAGCTGGCCAGACCGTCGCTTTTGCGCACCACGTCCATCGCCTCATAGGCCGCCGAAGGATCGTGCGCGCCCCTGTGCATCGGTCGTACCCGACCGATCGGCGTATAGTTCATCTTTCGCCCTCCTCTACTTCTTCGTGTACTCGATTACCGCAAACCCGCTGACGATCCCCGCGCCAGCCCCTACGCCCGCGCCGACGCTTATCTTCGGCGCCGTATTCGCGTCGACGATTTGCAGCGCGTACAGGTAGTTCACGTCCGGCGTCGAATACGGCAGCGGTATCACGTAGTTTGTATCCGCGAGTATTGCCATGCCCCGCAGGCTGACCACCGTGCCCAGCCCCGTGCCAAGACCCAGCGATACCGTCTGCGCGCCGCCCGCCGACACCGCGCCGAACGTCACCGTGCGCCGGTAGATGGGTTTCCCGTCCAGCCACACCGCGCCTGTCTCCAGCTCC